>DATIVW010000001.1:0-6654 GCA_035465595.1 Rhizomicrobium sp.
CCCCTCACCCTGCCCTCTCCCCCTAAAGGGGGCGAGGGTGACTCAATTCACCTTCACACTATTCGCCAAAATGATCCCGTCGCCGCTTTGCGAGGCGAAGGCGGTGTTCGGGCGCGTCGCTTTCATTGCATCGCCCCACGCCGGCAGGCCATAGCGTTGCTCCGCGAAGTCGAAGGTCACGGGCGCGGCCGAGCCCAACGTCAGCGTCACGTCCACGTCGCGGCAATCGGGACCGGAGCATTCCAGCATCGTATTGCCCGACCATCCTTCCGGCGGATCGTAATCCTGCCCGCGCATGGAGAAACGCCGCAGCGCCGCTTCCTTCGGAATCCGGAAGAGCATCGCGCTCGTATCGGCGGAGCCGTGCACGGCGATGCGCACGATGCGCGTGTCGCCATGCGCCGTGTCGCTTTCCAGCGTGGCGGACGGCATCTGGAAGCTCGGCGTGCCGCGCGCGGGCGCGACATAGGCGCTGCCCATGCCGAGCCCGCCGTAAGCATCTTCTTTGTAAACAAAGCCGCCGGCCTTCTGCATCGAAGCCGGGATCGGCTCGGTGCCTTTGGCCTTCCACGCCGACGCCGCGATCCAGTAAGGCTTGTCCTGCCCCTTCGCGAAATAAAGAATGTTCACGCGCTGCGGCGACGCAGTGCTGTAGGCGGGTTGCAATCCCATCGCCACCGCGCAACCGAGTGAGAGAACAGCGAACGCTGCCGTCACCGCTCCCCAGCTTCCGCGTCCCATCGGACGCGCCGCAAGCAGCGGCACCACCGGCAGAAGCGCGAACGCGACCGGCACCGTGAACAGCTCGTGCAGGCCAAGGCCCATCAGTGTTTCGCCGCTGCAGACCAGCGCCATCCACACGATCATTCCGGCGAACGCGCTGAGCGCGATGGCGATCTGCCCAACCGTGCCGTCCCATCCGCTCTTGGTGCGCGCGGTCGCCAGCAACAGGATGGCGGCGATGACGGATGGGAATGTGAAGTAGGGCGATATGCCCGGCAGGAAGATCGCGGCCACGACGCCGAAGCCCGCCATGCACAGCCATGCAGCGCTCGCCGCAAAGCGCAGCGTGGTCATCCGCGAGACGAGCAGCGTCACGGCGAACACACCGAACCCAAGCGCCAGTCGCATGCTGAGCGGATAGGCATAGGTGGGATCCGGCTGGCCGGACAATTTCTGCGCGATGAACGCCGTGATGAAGCCAACCGCAACGCACCCAATGATCAGGGCCGGCGGCATGAGCACCGCGAGGACAAACGGCTTGCCCGAGAACGTATCGCGCCGCGCATTCCATGCCGCCAGCGCAATGACGAAGAAGACGACAAGGGCGAACGGCAGCGCCCAGCTCTTCAGCATGCGCGGCAGCATGACGCCGAGGATGCTGAGATAGACGTCATCCGGCCCCTTGAGCGACTTGAAGTCCTTCTGCTCCAGCGCGCTCACCATGCCCAGCATGTTGTCGCCATGCATCTGCAGGGTCGCGCGGCTGAGATTGGCGCGCACGTCCATCGGCGTGTGGTAATAGCGGACATTGTCGGCGAAGGCGAAGTTGAGCGACGGGAAGCCCGCCTTGATAAAGAGCGTCAGGTCGGTGTCGTTCGGCAGGAATTTGTAGATCTCGGCATAAAGCGAGCTCGTTGCGAGAACCGGAACGCTTTTCGCATAGAGCGCGATCAGCTTGCCGTCATTGGGGCTTGTCTGGAACAGAAGGCTCTGCCCGCGCGTGCCGCGCGCTTCCACGTTGACGACGACGCCGACGCGATCTTTCAGGACCGGCTGCTGCAGAAACGCGTTCGCGCCCAGCAACCCGGCCTCTTCGCCATCGGTGATGACGGCGATGACGGGATGCATGCTCCTGGCATGGCGCGCCTTCAACGCCCGCGCGGTTTCCAGGATCGTCACTACGCCGGACTTGTCATCCGATGCGCCCGGACCCGCGGGCACGGAGTCGTAATGCGCCAGCATCACGATCGCCTTGCCCTTACCGGGAACGACCTGGGCGATCACGTTGGTCACGGTGGCACAGGCAATGAAGCTGAAGCCCCTCCACGCGTTGCAGGTGAAGGCTGTCTGGTTCAACGATGGAATGCCGAGAGCCAGAAATTCCTTCTGGATGTTCGCGCGCACTTCGGCGTTGTGCGCACTGCCGACGGGATCGGGAATTTCCCTGGGCCCCAATATCCGTCCCAGCGTCGCGGCGGCGCGCGTCGCGGAGAAATCGGTCGCCGGCTTGGCGGCATAGTTCTGCCAATGCGGCTGGCTCTCGAAGTTGGCGAGGAACCAGATACCCAGCGCGACCAGCGCCAGAACCACCGCGCGCAAAACCGCGCTTACGCCGCCACCCATGTCCGCCCCCGCCAATTCGCGCGCGCAGCTTTGGCGGGGAACCGCGCAGTGTCCAGACCGAAAGCCTTTGTTTTCAGGGCAAAATGCGGCATTTGTGATACCTTACCTTGACAGTCAACAATTCTTCCCTATGTTGCAGTGCATTAGAGAGTCGCTGGCCGTCCGGGCCAGCCGGCTACCGTGGGCGCCAAACCGTGCGCCCTTCACCAGGAGCGTACGATCACAAGTGTCACGACCGCCGGCGCGGAAGCCGGCTTTGAAGAAGCCACAAGCGCAACTTCTGTTTCCGAGCCTGCCTCGCAAGAGACCAGTGCTCCCGCCCAACCGACGTTCGACAGTCTCGGCCTCTCGCCGGAGATCCTGAAAGCCGTCGCCGAAAGCGGCTACACCACACCCACCCCGATCCAGGCGCAGGGCATCCCGCATGTCCTCCAGCGCCGCGACGTGATCGGCATCGCGCAGACCGGAACCGGCAAGACCGCCTCGTTCACCCTGCCGATGATCGAGCTGCTCGCCCGCGGCCGCGCCAAGGCGCGCATGCCGCGCTCGCTCATCCTTGAGCCGACACGCGAACTCGCAGCGCAGGTTGCCGAGAGCTTCGAGAAATACGGCAAGTACAACAAGCTTTCGATGGCGCTGCTCATCGGCGGCACCTCGTTCGACGACCAGGATCGCAAGCTGGACCGCGGCGTCGATGTCCTCATCGCCACGCCGGGCCGCCTGCTGGATCATTTCCAGCGCGGCAAGCTGATGCTCTCCCAGGTCAACGTGCTCGTCATCGACGAAGCCGACCGCATGCTCGACATGGGCTTCATCCCGGACGTGGAAGAGATCTGCAAGAAGCTGCCCTTCACGCGCCAGACGCTGTTCTACTCCGCGACGATGCCGCCGGAGATCCAGAAGCTCGCCGACAAGTTCCTGCACAATCCGGTGCGCGTGGAAGTCTCCCGTCCTGCCACGACCGCCACCAACATCAAGCAGGAAATCATCGACGTTCCCGCGAACGACTGGGCCAAGCGCGAAGCCTTGCGCCGGCTCATCAAGGAAGCGGGCGATATTACCAATGCCATCGTCTTCTGCAACCGCAAGCGCGATGTGGACGTGGTCGCCAAATCGCTGACCAAGCATGGCTTCAACGCCGCGCCGATCCACGGCGATCTCGACCAGTCGCTGCGCACCAGGACGCTGGAAGGCTTCCGCGCCGGCACGATCCAGATTCTCGTCGCCAGCGACGTCGCGGCGCGCGGGCTGGACATTTCGGCGGTGAGCCACGTCTTCAACTATGACGTGCCGTTCCATGCCGACGATTACGTTCACCGCATCGGCCGCACCGGCCGCGCGGGCCGCAGCGGCGAAGCCTACATGCTCGCCACTTCGCGCGACTTCAAACAGGTTGACGCCATCGAAAAGCTGATCGGCACCAAGCTCGTTCACCGCACGCTCGAAGGCCTGGCGGAAGCCGTGCAAGCGCGCCCTGCCGGCAGCGATCGTCCGCGAAACAATCGGGACCGTCATGGTGGACGCAACGGACGCGATCGCGACCGCAAGCACAATCGCCCCGTCGCCGATCATGGCCACCGCGCCAGCATGGAGCCCGCGCAGGTCGTCGCAGCACCGGTCGCCGAGGCAGCGCCGCAGACTGCCGAGCAGCAACCGGTTCAGCATCAGCCGCAGCAGCAGCAGCATCGCCCCAGGCAGGATCACCGCGGCCCCAAGCAGGAGCAGCGCCAGCACAAGCCGCACAATCAGAAGCAACACGCGCCCAAGGCACAGAATGCCGAGCCGAAGAAGCCAGATGCGCACCAGCTTCCGGCATTCCTTCTGCGTCCGGTGAAGCTGCCGCCAGCGGAAAAGCCCGCCCGGCCCGCCAAGCCGAAAGAGGACGCCTGAGGTTCCCGGAACTTCGCATCGCCCGGCGGGTTTCCCATAGGAACCCGTTGGGACGCGAACCATGGCTTCAAAAGCGAAACGCGATGCGGACGGGCTGCTGCACAGCAAGCCCGGCTCCGTCGATCAGCAATCCGAAGATTCGTTTCCGACCAGTGACGCGCCGTCCTTCTCGCCCGGCGCCGTCGGTGCGCCGGAAGATCGCAAGACGAAACCGCCGGGCACCGACGAGATAAAAGCGGCCGAAAAGAAGGTGAAGCGCGGCGACGCGAAATCGCCGCACACCTATTGATCAGCGCTTGATCGCGCCATCCAGCATCTTGCGGATCTTCTCGCCGTAAGGCGGGCGGACCATCGCAGTCACGTCCATCTTCGCCTGCTTGAACACCGCCTTGGCGTGGCTGAACGTCTTGAAGCCGTCATGGCCGTGATAGGCGCCCATGCCCGACGGGCCGACGCCGCCGAACGGCAGGTCTTCCATCGACACGTGCATGATCGTGTCGTTCACCGACACGCCGCCAGAGGTGGTGCGCGTCAGCACCTTCTCCTGCTCCTTGCCGTCGGCGCCGAAGTAGTAGAGGCCGAGCGGGCGCGGATGATCGTTCACATAGCCGATCGCCTCGTCCACCTTGTCGTAGGTCTTCACCGGCAGGAGCGGCCCGAAGATCTCGTCCTTCATGATTTTCATGTCGTCCGTCGGATTGAGGACGATGGTCGGCGGGATCTTGTGGAACGGCTGCTGCGAGAAGTTTTCCTTCGCCGGATTGAGCTCGATGATCTCCGCGCCCTTGGAGCGCGCGTCGTCGAGATAACCCATCAGCCGGTCGTAGTGCCGCTGGTTGATGACCGAGGTGTAGTCCGGATTGTCCTTCAGCGTGGGGAACATCGCGGACACCGCGCCCGTTGCCTCGCTGACGAAGTCCTTCGCCCTGTCCTTGGGCACCATCACATAGTCGGGTGCGAGGCAAATCTGCCCGGCGTTCAGCGTCTTGCCCATCATCACGCGCTTGGCGGTGAGCGACATGTCCGCGCCCTCGCCGATGATGACCGGCGACTTGCCGCCCAGCTCCAGCGTCGTCGGCACCAGATTCTCCGCCGCCGCCTTCATCACGTGATAGGCGATGGAGGTCGCGCCGGTGAACAGCAGGTGATCGAAGGCCAGCTTCGAGAACGCGGCGCCAACATCCGGCCCGCCGGTGAACACGGCGACTTCGGCTTCGTCATAAGCCGACTTGAACATGCGCTCCATCAGTTCGGAGCAGCGCGGCGTGAACTCGCTCGGCTTGATCATCGCACGATTGCCGGCCGCGAAGATGCCCGCCAGCGGCGTGAAGGTGAGATTGAAGGGGAAATTCCACGGGCTGATCACGCCCACCGTGCCCTTGGGCTGATAGTCGATCCATGCGCGCGCACCGAACAGGCCCAGCAGCGCCGGCTCGACCTTGCGCTTCTCGCGCTTCATCCAGGTCTTGAGATTGGCCTTGGCGTGCTTCAGCGGCCCGATCGAGCCGGAAACATCCGTGAACAGCGAGGCCTCGGGCGAACGGCTGCCGAAATCCTCGCGCAACGCGTCAGCGATCTCGTCCTTGTGCGCCACCAGCATCCCGATCGCGCGGTCGATCCAGTCGATGCGCTTTTCGGCGCTGGGCGGGCCGTCTTTTATATGGGCCTGCTTCTGGCGCTGGAGCACTTGTTGCATGCGGCGTTCGACGTCGCTGACCAGCGGACGGGCCTCGGCGGTGCTCATGGACGTGTCTCTCCCGAATGGTTTGAATTTTTTTGGTGACAATTTATCAATTTAAGCAGGCCCTTAGCCGGGCGGCAATCCCGCACTTAACCGTTTCTTACGAGGACATCATAATACTGCCCCAACGGAAGTGCGCTCCGGGGCGGGGCGCGCAGGGGTTGAGCATTGAGCGACAAAGACCACACCAAGGCATCCGCCGAAATAGCGTTCGCCACGATGGCGGAGCGCGGCGTCATACCGACGCCGGGAAACTACGAGATATTCTTCGCTTACGCCTCGGGCGAAAACGCAGCGGTGGCGCGGATCGTCGGCGACCGCATCAAGGCCAAGATGCCGTTTACGCAGGCGATGCTCGACGATCTGCGCGAGCGCTTCTTCAGCTCCGCCCGCGTGGAAAAAGCCGTCCACAAGACCAGCACCGATCTGACCGGCGCGGTGAACGAAGTCTTCGCGCGCCTGGAAACCGCCGGCCGCGATGCGGAAGCCTACAGCCGCACATTGTCCGCCGCGAGCGGTGAGCTGGATGGCAAGCAATCGCCCGAAACCATGCGCAAGCTGGTGGACGGCCTCATCGCCTCAACGCACGCGATGGAAACGCGCACGAAAGACCTTGAAGCGGACCTGCAACGCTCGTCGCAGAACATCAACGAGCTGAAAGCCAAGCTCGACGACAT
>DATIVW010000002.1:0-3671 GCA_035465595.1 Rhizomicrobium sp.
GCGAAGGCGCGATGTTCCTGCAGATGAACCGCAACAAGCGCGGACTGACGCTGGATCCCGCACATGAGAAAGGCCGCGAAGTGGTGCGCCGCCTCATCGCGAAGAGCGACGTGGTGATCGCCAATCTTCCCGGCGAAACACTCAAGAGCCTCGGCCTCGATTACGACAGCGTTTCCGCCATCAATCCGCGCGCGATCCTGGGCGTGGCGACGGCGTTCGGCCTTGAAGGTCCGTACGCCAATCGCGTTGGCTTCGATGGAATCGCACAGGCGATGTCCGGCGCGGCCTATTTCGCTGGCACCGAAGAACAGCCTGTGCGTGCGGCCGTACCATGGGTGGATTTCGGCACAGCGTCGCTACTGGCGCTCGGCATCGTGTCCGCGCTGCGCGCGCGGGATGTGACGGGCAGAGGCCAACTCGTTGAAGGCGCGCTGCTCCGCACGGCAATGACGTTCTTCAGCCCCACCCTGATCGAGGAGGAGGTGCTGAAGCTCGGCCGCAAACCAACGCTCAATCGCAGCCAGACAGCGGGACCATCCGACATCTTCAAAACCAGGACCGGTTGGATCACCGTCGCGGTAAACGGCGATCCGCTGTTCCGCCGCGTTGCCAAGCTCATCGGCGCGCCCGAATGGATCGAAGACAAGCGCTTCGCCTCGGACAAGCTGCGCGGAGACAATGGCGGGATCATCTCCGCCCGCGTTCAGGAATGGTGCGCCGCACGTACCAGCGACGAGGCCATCAAGGCCTTCGAAGCCGCACGCGTTCCCGCCGGCCCGGTCTACACGATGCGTGAAGCACTCGACGATCCGCACGCAAGGGCGAGCGATATCCTGACCACCATCGAATTTCCCGGCATCGGCAAGGCACCTATCGCGGCGACGCCGGTGAAGCTGCACGGCACGCCGGGCACGGTGCGAATGAGGGCGCCGACGCTGGGTGAGCATTCGGACGAAATCCTGCGCGAGCTGGGCTACGCGCAGGGTGAAATCGACGCGTTGAAACAGCTCGGAGTCGTTTAGTCAGGCCGCGGCGGGAACGGCCGCGCGCGCGCGCCTGCGCAAGAGCTCTGCTTCTTCCTGACTGAACAACAGTGCCGCCATTTCCGCCGCAATGTTGAAATGGGTTTCGGCGTTGCTGCGTTTCTCGCCGGTCACGGTGCGCAGTTCCTTCAACAGGTCCTCGACATAGCTTTTGAGCATGATCGAGATATCATCGGAGGCTTCCTTGTTGCTCGCGCCGAACGAAGCGGCGGGTGCGAACGGACGGCAGCCAGAGACGAGCCTGACATAGGCAAGCGCCCGGTCGGATTTCTCCGGATCGGCAGCATGCGAAATGTCGGGCACGCGCGGCCCGCCGGCATAGCTGCCTGACTTTATCGTGGGCAGCGCCGCGGCAACTTCCTTGACCGCGCGCTCCATGAAACCATCCATGACTTCGGCGACGTCCGAGCGATCGGACAGCAGGCGCTGACCCCATTTGCCGTCACGGCGCATCTCGATCGCCTTGACCATGCCCGAGGACAGAGCGGTGAAGCTCACAAGATGACCGACCAGCGCATCGGCGTCGAAATGGCTCGTGCGCGTGGCGCGTATCATCGAGGTGTAATATTCGATGTCACCGAACAGAATCTCGCCGACAAGCCCCATATCGGTCGAACTGATGAGCGTGTCCTGCGTCTGGCGCGTGACGTTCATGGGAAGCTTCAGCGCCTCCCACGGACGTTCCAGCCGCTGCATCGCAATGACCGCGACATAAGGCGCCACCTCGGGTGCCGAAGCGGCAAGACGGTCGTAGATCTCGCGCAGCTTCCAGACAAATTCATCGGTCAGCGACGGCAGCGGACGCGGCAACTTGTTCTGCAAGTCGAGAATGTCGTTACCGGCAGACATCAGCAGCGCCATCTCGCGCGCATCCGCCACAGCCATGTCGCTTTCAAGGACCGTGCGCGCTGCCTTGCGGCCACGCTCCGAATCCAGCGCGGCGAGCATCGCTTGAGATGCCGCTGTCCAGAACTGCGCCGTGTGGTTCATCATCTCATCATTTCGGCCGGAGAGCATTGCCGTCTTCACGCCGATCGAAAACGCAGAAGTGGCATTCGCCGCCAGCGTCTGCGAGATCCAGTTCCACACCGGCATGATCGAGCTGCGCGCGATCCGGCCCTTCTGCTTCTGCTTGCGCGGCGTGATCGAGAGAAGATCTTCAAAGGGCTGGCA
Organism: Rhizomicrobium sp.; assembly: GCA_035465595.1. GTDB lineage: Bacteria > Pseudomonadota > Alphaproteobacteria > Micropepsales > Micropepsaceae > Rhizomicrobium. The sequence goes on from DATIVW010000002.1 coordinate 2,217, forward strand.
GAACAGGCGCAACGGCGTCGGCGCACGATCGGATTGTCCGCGACGCAACACCGGCCGCAATCCATCCAGGATGAGCTCGTGCGGAAGCGTGCGGCCCTCGTTGAGCCGGTCGATCTCAATGGCCTTGGCAAGGCGCGATGCCACCAGCGGCGGCAATGCACCCAGAAAACCCTGCAGTTGTTCAGCTTTTGTCGAATTCATAACCCGGCATTCCACAAGAGAAGTCGGGCCCCAACCCGTACTCCCCGGCTTGGTGACGGTAATCACTTATTGTTAACGCGCCCTTGATGCTTTCACTCAAACAATAGCGGGCAGCGCCACTCGGGCCTCGAAACCGCCCAAGGGACTGCGGCCCAGGCTGAGAGACCCGCCGTACAGCCGGGCGATATCCCCGACAATCGCCAGCCCGAGGCCGCTTCCGGGCACGCTCTCATCCAATCGCTCGCCACGTCCGCCGATGCGGGAAATCTCCTCGAGACTGAGACCGGGACCGTCATCGCCGACCACGATCTCTAGCAACGTGCCCGACACCCGGCGCGCGGAAACCGCGACGCGCGACTTCGCCCATTTGCAGGCATTGTCCATCAGGTTGCCGGCCATCTCTTCGAGATCCTGGCGCTCGCCCCGGAAATACAGATTCTCGGGACAATCGGCGGCGATCACCACGCCACGCCCGGCATGTATCCGTTTGAGGACCCGTGACAGGTCGTCAATCACCGGCAAGACCTCCGTTCGATTGCCGATTGCGCTTACCGCACCGGCTGCGCGAGCCCGCGCAAGATAGTGGTCCACCTGACGCCGCATGGTGCTGACCTGCCTTGTGACCGCGTCGGCGAGCGGGCCAGGTTGCGCTGAGGCTTCGCTGGCGATCACCGTGAGCGGCGTCTTCAGGAAATGCGCGAGATTGGAGACATGCGTTCGCGCGCGCGCAACGACCTCGGCATTGTGTTCGATCAGCGCATTCAGTTCCGTAGCCAGCGGCGCGATCTCCGCCGGGAAGCTCCCTGCCAGCTTGCGCGCCTTGCCATCGCGTATGCGCGCCAGCGCATCGCGCAGGCGGCGCAAGGGACTCAGCCCTACGCGAACCTGAATGAAGATGCCGCCGATCAATCCGAAGCCGAGAACCGCAAACGACCACAGCAACGTGCTATTAAAGCGTGCGACTTCATTTTCCACCTGCGTAGAATCGCCCGCGACGAGGAAGCGGTAGCTCTGCGTGTCCTTCGGCGACGGCGTGTCGGAAATCGGAAATTCCACATGCTGCGAGACGATGCGCAGATGCTGGTTCTCCGGTCCCGAACCGTGGCTCCACTGCACGCCATTGCGCGTGACGGTGTCGCTAACCTTGATCGTGTGGTCCCACAGCGAGCGCGAAATCTGCGGCTCCCCTTTGCCTTCCGGCGCGATCTCTGCCGGGAAATTCCCTGCCAGCTTGCGCGCCTTGCCATCGCGTAT
>DATIVW010000003.1:0-9843 GCA_035465595.1 Rhizomicrobium sp.
GGCGGAGTAAAGGGGAAACGGGGCCCGGATTCAAGGGAGAATATCCCCTTTATTTTGTGGCTCTTAGCCCTCGCCCTTCAACCTCTTGAGGACGGCGAAGGGGCTCTCCGGCTTGTCGTCCGGCAGCTCCGGCGGGCGGAACGCCTCGCCCGGAGCCCTCGGATAGGGATCCAGCGCCAACGAGAGCTCTTCCAGGAGTGGCCCGGCCAGGTCGAATTTGGAGCTTTCAATCTCCTCGGGCGCGTCGTCGTCGCCTGCCGCAAGGGCAAGTTCCTCGTCGCCAGCGACCTCGCGGCGCAGCCTGTGAGCCACGTGAAGCTCCCGCGAGAAGCTTTCCGCGATGTGCGTCTGCAAGGGCTCCAGTGTCACGACCGAAGGCTGCGTGAGATCGCAGAGCAGTCGCGCTTCGTAGCGAAATCGGTTCATCGCAAGTTTGCGCAAGGCAACGACACCAGTGAACTTCTCGACGCTCTCGACATCGAGCCATGCTGCGAGCTTGGCACGCTGTTCCTGCTTGAGATCGATCGTCACCTCGGCACCCGCCGCGGACAAATCGCTGAGATCGAAGACGTGTTCAAACGGCGCGGACTTGGACATGGCTGTCAATGTGTCGGAGTGGGAAGCGGGCCGAATTCGACTGCGCCGGAAGAGAGATCGCTTTTGGCAAGAGAGGCCTGCGCGACGCGCGCGTATTTCGCCAACGCATTGGCCTCCGGTTCATGGGCGTTCTCGTCGCGATAGACATTGCGCTGAATGGCCCGCGTCAACGCCTCCTCTCCGTTCGCCGCGCTGTAGACGGACAGACGGCCATAGAACGCGTCCGCCATCTTCTTCATGCGATGGCCGATGCCGATATCACCGACGCCAAGATCGCGAAGGCTCTCGTCGAAACTGGCGAAAAGTGAATCTATGACGCCTTGGGAAACATCCTTCATCCCCAGTTCCCGCAAGCGGTCGAGCACAAGCCATGCGTGCAGGACCACCAGGTCGAAACGGCCATCGATGGTGTCCGGTACCTCGAATGCCCTAAAAAACATGGGCTCCCGCGCGCGCGCGCCGATGGCGGCGCAAATCTCCGCCCCCAGCGACTTTCCGCTGCGCGAATTCAGGAGTGCCTTCAACATAAACCGTCTCCGCAGGTCCGGCTTGAAACCGGACGCGGCCAAGGCTAGCACATCGGGCCGGGGTACAACGGCTTGCAAGGATGTCGCGCATGAAGATTCCCGTTCTGGCTGTAGGCGCCATGGCGCTGATGGCCTGTACGCCCACCATCAGCCAGCGGGGGTACCTTCCCGACCCTGCGCTCGAAGCTTCGGTCAAGGTCGGCACCGACACCAAGACTACGATCCAGCAGCGCCTTGGCGATCCTTCGACGGAAGCAACGTTCGGCGGCGACGCCTGGTACTATATTTCCAGCACGGAACGGCAGGTCGCCTTCTTCGACCCGACGACGACGAACCGGAAGATCCTTGCGCTCCATTTCGACAAGGATGGAAAGGTCGTCGACATAAAGCATTACAGCCTGAAGGACGGTCACGTAGTTGCATTCGAGACGCGCACGACACCCGCCAAAGGCCGCGAGCTGACATTCCTGCAGCAGCTGTTCAGCGCGACGCCGGGCGTGCCCCTGGGCGGCATCGGCGGCAAATCGGGCGATCAGAACCCGGGCAACAACGGCCCGTGATCGGTTAAGGAGACTGGAAAAACAAAACGCGCTGAGATCGCTCTCAGCGCGTTTTTTCTTTCAAGCGTGGTGCCGGCTTAGAACAGCTTCGCCAGCGTCGCCAGAAGAAGCAGCGCCACGATGTTGGTGATCTTGATCATCGGGTTCACGGCCGGACCGGCAGTATCCTTGTAGGGATCGCCGACTGTGTCGCCGGTCACCGCCGCCTTGTGTGCGTCGGAACCTTTGCCTCCGAAATGGCCGTCTTCAATGTACTTCTTCGCGTTGTCCCACGCGCCGCCGCCCGAGGTCATCGAGATGGCGACGAACAGGCCCGTGACGATCACGCCGAGCAGCATGGCGCCGAGCGCGTTGAACGCTTCGGTCTTGCCCGCAACCCAGTTCACGAGGAAGAACAGAACGATCGGCGACAACACCGGCAGCATGGACGGGATGATCATTTCCCGGATCGCGGCTTTGGTGAGCAGGTCAACCGCGCGCGCATAGTTCGGCTTCTGCGTGCCCTGCATGATGCCGGGCATTTCCTTGAACTGCTTGCGCACTTCTTCCACGACCGCACCCGCAGCGCGGCCCACCGCCGTCATCGCCCAGCCGCCGAAGAGGTAAGGCAGAAGACCGCCGATGAAGAGACCAACGACCACCCACGGGTTCGCGAGCGAGAAGGTCGGAACCTGCAGGCCGGCGAAGTAGTGATACACGTCCGAATGCGCAATGAAGTACTGCAGATCCGAGGTGTACGCGGCGAACAGCACCAGCGCGCCGAGACCGGCGGAGCCGATCGCGTAGCCCTTGGTGACGGCTTTCGTCGTGTTGCCCACGGCGTCGAGCGCGTCGGTCGTCTTGCGAACGTCGCCTTCCAGGCCCGACATCTCGGCGATGCCGCCCGCGTTGTCGGTCACCGGACCGAACGCATCGAGCGCCACTACCATGCCGGCGAGCGAGAGCATCGTCGAAACCGCGATGGCGATTCCGAAAAGGCCTGCGAGCCAGTTGGCGACCACGATGCCGACGCAGATCGTCAGCGCTGGAAGCGCGGTCGATTCCATCGAAACGGCGAGGCCCTGGATTACGTTTGTGCCGTGGCCGGTCACCGACGATTGCGCGATCACCTTCACAGGACGGAAGCCCGTACCGGTGTAGTACTCGGTGATCCACACGATCGCGCCTGTTACCGCAAGACCGACGAGGCCGCAGAAGAACAGCGTCTCGCCTGTCACAAGATGGCTCGGCGCCTGCGCGATCACGGTGTTGAGGCCCACGATCCAGTCGGTCAGCGGCCAGAGGCCAGCCAGCGAAAGAACGCCGGTCGCGATCACGCCCTTGTAGAGCGCGCCCATGATGTTGTTGCTCTTGCCGAGGCGCACGAACATCGAGCCGATGATCGAGGTGATGATGCACATGCCCGCAATGGCAAGCGGATAGAGCATCAGCGCTGACTTGAGCGGGCCGGCGAAATAGATCGAGGCCAGGACCATCGTGGCGACGGTCGTCACCGCGTAGGTTTCAAACAAGTCGGCCGCCATGCCGGCACAGTCGCCGACATTGTCGCCCACGTTGTCGGCGATGGTCGCCGGATTGCGCGGGTCATCCTCGGGAATTCCCGCTTCGACCTTGCCGACCATGTCGCCACCGACGTCCGCACCCTTGGTGAAGATGCCGCCGCCGAGACGGGCGAAGATCGAGATCAGCGAAGCGCCGAAGCCAAGCGCGACGAGCGCGTTGGTGACGACGCGGCCCTGCGTTTCATCGGCGATGTCGAGATTGAGGCCGTAGCGCAGGAACGCGTAATAACCGGCGACCGCGAGTAGGCCGAGGCCAACCACGAGAAGGCCGGTCACCGCGCCCGAGCGGAACGCCACCGAAAGACCGGCAGCCAGACCGCTGCGCGAGGCTTCCGCCGTGCGCACGTTCGCCCGCACCGACACGTTCATGCCGATGTAACCGGCGAGGCCGGAGAAGCCGGCGCCGATCAGATAGCCGACGGCGACCTGCCAGCCGAAGATCCAGAACGCCAGCGCGAAGATCACCACGCCGACGATGGCAATGGTGGTGTACTGGCGATTGAGATAGGCCGCCGCGCCTTCCTGAATGGCGGCGGCGATTTCCTGCATGCGCTCGGTGCCGGCGCTCTGGCCGAGCACGGAGCGGATCGTCCATGCGCCGTACAGCAGTGCAAGCACGCCGCAGACGAGGACGAGTTCAAGCTCTAAACCCATGGTTTTCCCTCTTGCGAATTTTTGGATACCCCGGCCGGCGCAAAACACTGGCCGATCCCCATGGCCGGCCGGAACAGACCCACCGCTTCAAGGGCGGCGAAGCTATGCCAAAACAGGCCGGGGAGCGCAATATTTCCGGCGGCGAAAGCCGGAATTGCTCAGGAGGGACTGGAGGATGGCGGCGTGGGCCCCGCCCGCAGCGGGGTGACCTGTACCTGGATCAGCTTCAGATCGACCACCTTGCCGGGGCCCATGACCTTTTTTGCCAGAGCAAGGAGCCGCGATTCCAGCGTTGCCGTGTCCACGGCCAGCGGTTCCCCAGGCTTTGCGATGCTGGCGGCGTTCACATCGCGCACAAAGGCGTCCTGGATGAAGGGCACTTTGCCGCGGATTTCGAGGGCCGTCGCCTGAGAGGTACCAATGATCTTGCAGGAGACGTAGGCGTAGGCGAGCAAGGTGTTGCCGTCGGAGAGCGGCGCGATGAGATACGGCATCTCGACGCTCGTACCCGCCGCTGCGGCAGGTTTCTTGTCTTCTTGCGCGGACGCCGTCTGCAGGCTGGCAAAAAGAAGAATACCCGTGATGAGAGCGATGAGGCGCATGGCGAACCCTCTCAAAGGCGGACTAACGGACCATGAACGAATCAAAAATGCCGGTAGCCCGTCCTAGATACAGGAATTTCGCGTCCTGCTGAATCCAGCAGAACCACCCCGCCGCCGGAAGCTACTCGTCCGATCTCGGTGACCTGCGTCCCAGCGAGAGCGGCGATCCGCGACACTTCCTCGCGTTTGGCGGCCGGCACGGTGAATGCGATTTCGTAGTCGTCACCGGCGGTAGCGGCTGGAACGGCCGATCCGCCGGCCGCCCTCAACGCTTCGGAAATGGGGATGCGATCTGCCTGAATCGAAATTCCGACATGCGATGTCTCGGCGATATGACCAAGGTCCGCCAGCAACCCATCCGACACGTCGAGCGCTGCCGTCGCTACCCCACGCAGCGAACGGCCGAGCGCCATTCGCGGCGATGGCAGGTGGTAACGGCTTATGAGCGTTTCGCGGTCCTTTGCAGCGAGCGTGGACAACTCGCCTTTCAGTGCGGCAAGGCCCATGCCCGCATCTCCGATACTGCCGGAGACAAAAACCAGATCGCCCGGCTTCGCACCGTTGCGCCGGATCATGTTGCCGGTTGGCACAGCACCCAGCGCGGTTATGGCAATCGTCAGTGGTCCGTCTGTCGATGTCGTATCGCCGCCGAGCAGCGCGATCGAAAACTCGTCCTGATCGGCGCGCAAACCGGCGGTGAACGCGTCCATCCAGGGCAACGTCCAGTCGCGCGGCAATGCCAGGGACAACGTATAGCCCAACGGGACGGCACCCTTTGCCGCGAGGTCCGACAAATTCACGCGAAGGGATTTGCGGGCAATCAGGTCCGGCGGGTCGTCAGCGCGGAAATGTGTCCCTGCACTCAGCAGGTCCGCCGTTATGACGAGTACATCTCCCTGCTGAACCTCGACCGTCGCCGCATCGTCCGTCAAACCGTATGAACCGGGCGCATCGGCGGAGAGCGGCGCAAAGAGCTTTGCGATGAGTTCGAATTCGCCGGGACGATCAGAACTGGAGTTCGTCATCGGGCGGGGTCTCGCCGAATTCCGGTGCGCGCTTCCTGTGCGCCAGCTTGTCCAGCGCCGCATTCACAAAGGAGGGCTCGTCACCCTGAAAGAAGGCGTGCGCGACTTCGACATATTCATCGATCACGACCTTGGCCGGCACATCCTTGCGGTCGATCATCTCGAACGCCGCAGCGCGCAGGATGGCGCGGAGAATGGAGTCGATCCGATTGAGCTTCCAGTCGGCGGAAAGACAGCGCGCTATGGAGCGGTCGATCTCGACCTGATGGTGCGGCACACCGCGGACGATGGCGCCGAAGAATTCCTCGTCTGGCATTCCGGCCGGCGAAATCTCCTTCTCCTTGCCGAAGCGATGGTCCGAAAATTCCAAGGCGACCTCTTCGGCGTCGGTGCCAGTAAGCTCCATCTGGTAAATCGCCTGCACCGCCGCCAGCCGCGCCGCATGACGCGCCGCCGACAAGGGGCGATCCTCAGGCGATTGCGATGAAGAGGCCATCACCGCGATCCAAGCTTGGCGCGATGACTAATGAGCGCAAGGCACGCACGCGCAGCGTCGCCGCCCTTGTCGCTGCCGGTGGCTAACGCCCGCACCAGCGCCTGCTCTTCGTTCTCGACGGTCAGGATGCCGTTCCCGATGCACAGGCCCTGCTGAATGCCGAGTTCCATCAATCCGCGCGCGGATTCATTGGAGACGATTTCAAAATGATAGGTCTCGCCTCGAATCACGCAGCCCAATGCCACGTATCCATCGTAGCCGCCGCCTTCGCTGCGTGCGGCGATGGCGATCGCGGGCGGGATTTCCAGAGCGCCCGGAACCGACACTCTCTCGAAGCTCGCACCCGCGGCGTCCAGCGCGGCCGTTGCGCCGTCCAGAAGCGCATTCGCGATATGCGCATAGAAGCGCGCTTCAACGATGAGAATGTTGGGTTTGGCCATCAGGCGTCTCGCTTGCGGATCGGGTGCGTGCCTACGATGTTCAGGCCGTACCCATCAAGCGCCACGATCTTCTTTTCCGGCGTATCGGTCAGCAGAATCATGTCCTTCACGCCGAGATCGAGGAGTATCTGGGCGCCGACGCCATATTCCTTCACCCGGCGGCGGTCGGCGTCATCGCGCGTGCGGCCGGTCACGACGTCGGAAACGAAAGTCGGGCGGGTGGAGCGCAGCAACACGACCACGCCCCTGCCCTCTTCCGCGACGATACGCATGGACTCGCCCAGCACATCGCGCTCGGTATGCTTCCAGGAAAGAACGTCGCTGAAGACATTGATTGCGTGCATGCGGACCAGCACGGGCTCCGGCGTGGTGATGTCGCCTTTCACCAGCGCGATGTGCTCGGCGTATTCTAGCTCGTTGACGTAGACATACATCTTCCATTCGCCGCCATTGTGGCTCTCGAACGGCCCTTCGAACGTGCGCTTCACGAAGTGATCGTATTTGCGGCGATAGGCGATGAGATCGGCGATCGTGCCGATCTTCAACCCGTGAAGCTGGGCAAAGGGCACGAGGTCGGGCAGCCGCGCCATGGTGCCGTCGTCATTCATGATCTCGCAGATCACGCCGGCCGGATTGAGACCGGCAAGCCGCGCGATATCGACCGCCGCTTCCGTGTGGCCGGCGCGAACGAGCGTTCCGCCGTGGCGCGCGACGAGCGGGAAGACGTGACCGGGCGATGTGATGTCGTTCGGACCTTTGGTGGAATCGATGGCCACGGAAATCGTGTGCGCGCGATCATGTGCGGATATGCCAGTCGATATGCCCTCCTTGGCCTCGATGGACACGGTGAATGCCGTCTGGTTCGGCGTGCCGTTCACTTGCGTCATCATCGGGATGTTCAGCGCCGCCGCGCGATCCTGCGTCAGTGCGAGGCAGATCAGGCCGCGTCCGAACTTCGCCATGAAGTTCACCGCATCGGGCGTGCACATCTGCGCCGGGATGACGAGATCGCCTTCGTTCTCACGGTCGTCCGCGTCCATGAGAATGAACATGCGCCCGTTGCGCGCATCCTCGATCACATCCTCGATGGCGGAAATATAGTCGTGATAGACTGAGACGTTCATGCCTTCACCAGCCGCGCCACGTAGCGCGCCATGAGATCGACTTCGAGATTCACCTTCGCGCCCGGCTTCTGCCGTCCGAACGTCGTCACCTTCGATGTATGCGGAATGATGTTCACGCCGAAGCGCGAGCCGTCCACTTCGTTGACGGTGAGCGAAACGCCGTCGAGGGCAATGGATCCTTTCGGCGCGATGAACTGCGAAAGGGCTGCGGGCGCCTGCAGGATCACGCGCGTGGACTCGCCTTCGGGCTTCATGCTCACGATTTCGGCAATTCCGTCGACATGGCCTGTCACGATATGACCGCCGAGCTCGTCACCAACCCGCATCGGGCGTTCGAGGTTGATGGCATCGCCGACTTTCCAGTCGCCAAGCGTCGTCTTGGAGAGCGTTTCGCCGGATGCAGTGAACGCGAACCAGCGATCCTTCTCGCTGCCCTTGTCGACCACCGTCATGCAGGCGCCGGAGCAGGCAATCGACGCGCCGATTTCGATCGCTGACACGTCGTAATGCGTGCCGATGACGATATGCGTATCGCCGCGCTTTTCGATGTGCCGGACCTGGCCGACGTCGGTGACAATGCCTGTGAACATGCGTTTCTTTTAGGACCTTGCTTCATAGGTTTCCAGACGATCGCCGCCGAAAGACCGACTGCTAACCCGCATAAAATTTGGGGCTTCGTTCAGATTCCGCACCGTCAAAGGGCCACTGCCGTGACGTCCGGCATTCCCGAGCAACATGGGAGCCGTGAAGATTTCGAGCCGGTCCGCGAAGCCGGCTCGAAGAAAAGAATTCGCCACCGTGGCGCCGCCTTCCACCAGGAGCCGCATCACGCCGCGCTCCGCGAGCTTCTTCAATGCAGGTAAAATCAGGATGCGACCGTCGGCGTCCGCCTGACTGCGCACAATCTCCACACCCATGGCACGCAATTCGTCGCCGCCATCGGAGGTGGTGAAGACCAATGTTGGAACCTGCCGCGCCGTTTGCGCGAGCTTTGAGTGCGGCGAAAGCCGCAGCCTGCTGTCGAGCACAACGCGCTGCGGAGAATATTTCTCCAGGCCCGGAATACGGCAGGTCAACTCGGGATCGTCAGCCAGAACCGTCTCGACGCCGACGAGTATGGCGTCGTGTTGCGCGCGCAAGAGCTGGCCGAAACGCCTCGCCTCTTCGCCCGTGATCCAGGGGTCTTCATCGGGCGCACGTGCCGTAAAACCATCGGCGCTTTGTGCAAGCTTCAGGGTCACAAGCGGCCGCTCTTCGAGGACTCGGAGCGAGAAACCGCGATTGAGCGACATCGCTTCGCTCTCCAGCACGCCTGTCGTCACCTCAATTCCGGCCTCGCGAATGCGCGCCATGCCCCGGCCATTCGTGCGGGGGTCCGGATCGGTCATCGCCACCACCACGCGCGCCACTTTCGCGCGCGCAAGCGCATCTGCGCAAGGCGGGCCACTCTGGCCCACATGCGCGCAGGGCTCCAGGGAAACATAGACGGTGGCGCCGCGCGCCAACCCGCCAGCCTGCGCGAGGGCGGCCGCTTCCGCATGCGGCCTGCCGCTCTCGGCGGTTCGTCCCAATGCGATGATGTGGCCATCAGGTGCAACGATCACGCAGCCGACCGAAGGCGCCCGACCGGTGCGGCCAAGCCCGCGCGCGGCGAGTGTCAACGCATGCCGCATGTGACGCTCGTCCATCGGTGTCATGGGATGAGCCTAGTCGCGGTCTCCGCCTTCCATTTCGCCGATCAGGGCTTCGAAGTCCTTGGTCTCGCGGAAGTTGCGGTAGACAGAGGCGAACCGGACATAAGCGACCTTGTCGAGGCTTGCCAGCGCCTGCATCACCAGCTCGCCGATGGTGGAGGCCTGGACTTCGTTCTCGCCCATACTTTCAAGGCGGCGGACGATGCCGGTGATCATGCGGTCCACACGCTCCGCCTCAACCGGCCGCTTGCGCAGCGCGTGGGTAAGCGAACGTTCCAGCTTCTCGCGCTCGAAAGGCTCGCGGCGGCCGTTCTTTTTTACGACGATCAGTTCACGCAGCTGAACCCGCTCGAACGTGGTGAAACGCCCGCCGCACGCCGGGCAGTGTCTGCGGCGGCGGATGGCGGAATTGTCCTCGCTGGGCCGGCTGTCTTTGACCTGCGTGTCGTCATGACCACAAAAGGGGCAACGCATGAAATAGGATCCTGCTTAGGGATAAATCGGGAAACGGCGGCACAGATCGCTCACGCGCGAACGCACGCTGGCTTCAACTTCGGAATTG
>DATIVW010000004.1:0-2170 GCA_035465595.1 Rhizomicrobium sp.
TCAAGGAAGAGCGCGAGAAGCGCCGGCTGCTCAGATTAGCCTGAGTTGCTGCTCGGAAGACGGACAAACGACGCCCGAATAGGCGATGCCGACCGCATCGGGCGAATAGATGCGCGCCGCGTCCGCCAAGGACAGAATCCCGACAAGCCGATTGGCGCGGTTCAAGACCGGCATGCGGCGCAACTGCCGCTCCGCCATGTCCTCGATGACGAGATCCAGATCCTGGTCCTCGTAGCAACAGCGGATGCGCGGCGTCATCATCGCGCCGACGCGGGAACTGGCGCTCAGACCCAGCGCCACGCAGCGCGTGACGATGTCCCTGTCCGTGATCACGCCCACGATTTGGTCGTCGTCGATAACGGGCAGGAAGCCCAGATCGTCTTCCGCCATCATCCTTGCCGCCTGCCGCACGCTATCGCTGACATCCGCGACGAACGCGCCGCGGATCATGGCTTCCAGAACTTTCATCGGCGCCTCCATTGCCGGTTGTGAAGACCGGAACAGCCGGCGGGTGTGGGTCATGCAAAGCCGTCCCGATCTTCACCGCAAAGGCTGGTGTGCGTCGGCAGCGGGAAAGCGACCACAATGAGGTTATTTCTTGGCGGGTCGAGTTCCCGACGCCGCAACTCGGATGGACATTTGCAACTTATGTAGGCGCCGCTTCCTTCCCGCCGCACCCGGCTAGTGCGGCTTTGGCGGCGATCCCAAGCGTGTTCTGATCGTAGGGTTTGCGGAGAATCGGAAACTCGGCGCCGACACGTTCCGCTGCGCTGCTATATCCTGTTGCAAGCAGAATCGGCAGCTTCGGGTGACGTTCCCTGATTTCGCGTGCCAGCGCGAGGCCATCCATCTCTCCCGGCATGACGATGTCGCTGAAGACGAGGATGAAGTCGTTCTTCTTGGAGAGAACCTCAAGCGCTGCCCGAGGACGATCGACACGCACAACGCCATAGCCGAGCTGCTCCAGCAGCAGCTTGCTCACATCGCCGACCTGCGGGTTGTCCTCCACCAGCAGGACGTTGCCTTCGCCGCTGATCTCATGGTCCGCGGGCGAAACGGCTATCGGGGAAACCGCAGCCGCATGCGAACGGGGCAAATAAAGCGTGACCGTCGTACCTTTGCCGAGTTCACTGGAAATATGCACATCACCGCCGGATTGGCGTGCAAAGCCATAAACCTGAGAAAGACCAAGGCCCGTCCCCTTGCCGACCTCCTTGGTCGTGAAGAAGGGCTCGAAGATCTTGGCCAGCACATCGGGCGGGATGCCCTCGCCCGTGTCCGTCAGCGACAGCGCGACAAAATCGCCGGACAGAAGCGTCACGCCGCCGCCGTCGAGCGTCGCGTTACGGACATCGATATCGAGAGATCCGCCGCCCGGCATCGCATCGCGCGCGTTCACGGCGATGTTGACCAACGCCAGTTCGAGTTCGCCGATATCCGTATCCACCGGCCACGTATCCGGCGCGACATGGATTTTGAGACTGACGGAACCGCCAACCGAACTGACGAGCAAATCGCGAATGGCGGCCAGTCTTTCGCCCAAATCGACGGAGATGCGATTGAGCCTCTGCCGGCGCGCGAACGTGAGCAACTGGCGCGTGAGATTGGCGCCGCTCTGCGCGGCCTGATCGATGGCGTCAAGGGAGCGGATGTCCTTGGGATTGGTGGCGCGCTTCTTCATGAGCTGCGCCTGTCCGCTGACGATCATGAGAAGATTGTTGAAATCGTGTGCGATGCCACCCGTGAGATGGCCGATGGCTTCCATCTTCTGCGACTGCGCCATCTGTTCCTGCGCGCGCTCCAGGCGAAGCTGCGCTTCGCGCTGTTCGGTCATATCGCGCGTGATCTTGGCGAAACCAAGCAGTTCGCCTTGCTCATCGCGCACCGCATCGATCACCGCGAGAACCCAGAACCGGCTGCCGTCCTTGCGCAGGCGCCAGCCCTGGCTTTCATAACGGCCGTGTTCGGCGGCAGTCCTCAGCGCATTGCCCGGAACGCCGGCTTCACGATCTTCGGGCGTAAAGAATTCCGAATAGTTGCGGCCCATGATCTCATATGGCTTGTAACCCTTGATGCGTTCGGCGCCCGCGTTCCAGCTTGCGATGACTCCATCGGGATCAAGCATGTAGATCGCGTAGTCCGTTACGCTCTGCACCAACAGTTTGAAGTG
>DATIVW010000005.1:0-8543 GCA_035465595.1 Rhizomicrobium sp.
GCGCCGGCCGCCGCAATGAGTGTGGCCGTCGCCGAGGTGACGTCTAAGGCCACGCCCGTCACGCCGACAGTGACGAAAATCGAAACCGCGGCAATGGCGAATGCCGCGCAAACCGCAACGCACACCCCCACGCCGCAAGCCAAGATCGAAGCGCAGGCGCTGCCGGTGAAATTCGATGTCACGTCCGCAAATCCGAAGGACAAGAACACCGACTCCAAGAGCGGCGGCGGCAACGACGACAAAAACGGAGCGCAAACCGGAAGCGCCCGCACGGCGAGTTCGGCGCCAGGCCAGAATAGTGCGCCGGCGCCCAATCTGCCGGACAGCCAGCCCGCAATGCCGGCATCCACGCATGCGGACGGCAGCTCTGCAAACGCCAACCTTGCCGCAGCGGCAAACACGCAAGTAACGCCCACGGCGCCGGTGCAGATCGCGGCCACTTTGCATGTGTCTCAGCAGCCGCAGCAAGATGCGCCGACGGCGGATCAAACGGCCTTCGCCGCGCTGGGCGTCGCGATCGCCGCCAAATCGAGGGATGGCGAGAAGCAGTTCGATATCAACATGCATCCGGCCGATCTGGGCAAGATTGATGTACGCATCTCGGTCGGTGCAGACGGCCAGGCACAGGCGCATCTGACAGCCGAGCATCCGCAAACTCTACAGCTTCTCAAGCAGGATCAGACGACGCTCGCGCAAAACCTGCGCGATGCGGGCCTTAATCTGGCGAATAACGGACTCAATTTCTCGCTCAAAGGTGAGCAGCAACCGTCGACGCCGACCTTTAATGCGCGCAGCCGCGCACTCTCCATATCCGCGGTTCAGGCTGCCGATGTTTCATCTGCCAGTTCCAACGCGAGCCTCGCACCCGGCGACTCGCGACTCGATATCCGGGTTTGAGGTAAGTCATGACCACCGTCCCGCCCGCCACGACGAACAACGCGGCCAGCAGCCAGAGCGGCAGCACCAACGGCGCGCTCACGGATCTGTCGGGCAATTTCGACACGTTTCTGACGCTGCTGACCACGCAGCTGCAGAACCAAGATCCGATGAACCCGATGAACTCGGATCAGTTCACCCAGGAACTGGTGCAGTTCTCCGGCGTCGAGCAGCAGATCAACACCAATGATAATCTCAAAAGCCTGATCGCATTGCAGAAAGGTTCGGCGTCCCAGAACGCGATCAGCTATCTGGGTAAGAACATCACCATCACCGACGGCAGCGGACAGCTTACGGGCGGCGCAGCCCACTGGAGCTACGCACTCGGCAGCGCAGCCGCAGCGACGGCGATCACCGTCACCGACGCGAGCGGCAAGGTCGTCTACACGGGAAAAGGCGAGACCGGATCCGGCCAGCACAATTTCGATTGGAACGGCAAGGACAACAGCGGCAACCAGCTCGACGATGGCAGTTACAAACTCGCCGTCTCTTCGCTGGCCTCGGACGGCAGCACAGTCACCACCGCTGTCGCCAGCCAAGGCGTCGTCAGCGAAGTAAATTTCACCGGGTCGGAACCCTATCTGATGGTCGGCAGCATGGCTGTTCCCGTCAGCTCGGTTTCCGCCATCAACATGGCCAACTGAAGAACAACGGGGCGCCGAGAAACGGCGCCATAGAAACAAGCCGGTCACGCAGGCGAAGCCGCGGGATCCCGGTTCGAAAAAGGAAGTAAGACAATGTCACTCTATGGCGCACTCATGATCGGCGTCTCGGGTCTGGACGCGAACAGCCAGGCCCTTTCGATCGCCTCCTCCAATATCGCCAACGTCAACACTGTTGGCTACAAGGCGTCGAGCGCGAGCTTCTCGACTCTCCTTGCGTCCGCGATGGGTTCGGGCGACGTCTCCAACTCCGCCGTCACGGCGAAAGCTTCGCAGAACGTGACAGTGCAGGGCACGCCGGTTTCAGCCTCATTGCCGACCAATATGTCGATCTCCGGCAACGGTTTCTTCGTCGTCACGAAGTCTCCTGCCGCCGCAGGCGCATCGAACTCGCAATACTACACCCGCGCCGGCGATTTTAGCCCGGATGCCGGCGGCAACCTTGTGAACTCGGCCGGCTACTACCTGATGGGCTGGCCGCTCGACTCCAACGGCAACGTCCCCACCAACCGCACCGATATGACGGCGGTGAACATCAACGCGTTGTCCGGTAAGGCGGAAGCCACCACGACCATGACGATCCAGGCCAATCTGCAGGCCAGTACGGCGCCAGCGGCCTCCTACACCGCCGGTGACATGAACGCCGGCACGGTGACGCCGGACTTCCAGCGCACCATCAATGTGTTTGACAGCCAGGGCGGATCGCAGCCGCTGCAGATCTCCTATGTGAAGACAGCCGCGAACACCTGGTCGTATGAAGTGTCGTATCAGGGCGCTGCGGCCAATATCGGCGGCGCTGCCAACAATCCGATCGCGACCGGCGATGTCACGTTCAACACGGACGGCACGCTCAACACTGTCACCGATACGACGGGCGGCACATCGACGGCCTCGCCGGATGGCAAGGTCAACATCACCATTCCGTGGGCCGCCAGCTCGGGTCTGGCGTCGCAGAACATCTCGTTGAACCTCGGCACGCTGGGCACATCGAACGGTATCACGCAGTTCGACAGCGACTCGGCCATGCCGTCGTCGCAGGTGGACGGTTCGCTGTTCGGCAGCCTTTCGGGTGTCGCGATCGACCCCGACGGCTTTGTTACGGCGAACTTCTCCAACGGTCTGTCGCAGAAAATCTACAAGCTGCCCATTGCGACCTTCGCCAATGCCAACGGCCTCACCGCCGTCAACGGCAATGCGTATCAATCGTCGAACAGCTCCGGTACCGCGACCATCAACGAAGCGACAACCGGCGGAGCCGGCGCCATACAGAGTCAGTCTCTGGAAGGTTCCACCGTCGATCTCGCGACGGAGTTCACGAACCTGATCACCACGCAACGCGCTTATCAGGCATCGACCCGAATCGTGACAACCGCTTCGGACATGCTCGATCAGCTTCTGCAGATGTCGCATTAACGGATAAGGCCGGTGTTGCCCGCAAACGCAGCACCGGCCTTCCCAAAAAGCGACAATGTAATGCTGAAAGTACACAGTCTTTTAACCCTGTGTTTTGGCCGTTTGTTAAAGGCAGAAGGGTTACTTTGCGCGTGGGTGATGGAGTTAGAAACGAGATGACAATGGGAGATGACCGCAAGGGACGTGTGAGTTACGTCATCGGGCCGGACGGCAGCCCGCTGACTCTCGCCGACCTTCCGCCTCCGGGTACCAAGCGTTGGGTGATCCGCCGCAAGGCCGAAGTCGTTGCCGCGGTGCGCGGTGGATTGTTGAGCCTCGACGATGCATGCCGCCGATATACATTGACGGTCGAAGAGTTTCTCGCGTGGCAGCGCGCGATCGATCGTCACGGCCTGGCCGGCCTGCGCGCGACACGCGTGCAGCAGTACCGCAACTAGTTAGCGAAGTGTAAATCGTCGGCATGTGCGGGCGGGAAAAAATTTCCGCCCGCATTCGCATGTGCATTCAGCGTTAAGCCCACCTTTACCAAGCGCGCGGCAATGTTTGCCTACCAGAGCGCGCGCTTCGTTTGCGCGCTCCGAGCGGAGGGCGGGCATTGCCGGATTTTCTCAAAGGTAACGGACCAGCGCGGTTCGGCGTCATGGCCGGCGTGGCCGCCGTTCTTACCGCATTCTTCTTGTATGTCGCCGGCGTGATCTCGGAACCGCCGAAGACGATCCTTTACTCCGGCCTCGATCCGCGCGCCGCGGCGCAGGTGACAGCGAAGCTCGACGCCATGAATGTGAAATACGACGCCAAGGGCGACGGCGGCACCATTCTGGTTCCCGCCGATCAGGTCACCAAGCTGCGTATGGAGCTGGCGTCGGAGAATCTTCCGGCCGCCGGCACCGGCTACGAGATCTTCGACAAGTCGGACAGCTTCGGCACCACCGCTTTCGTACAGAACATCAACCGCCTGCGCGCCCTGGAAGGCGAGCTCGCCCGCTCCATCGAAACCATCGACGGCATCGACAGCGTGCGCGTGCATCTCGTCATTCCTGAGCGCCAGATCTTCAGCCGCGAAGATCAGACGCCCAGCGCGTCCGTCGTCTTGCGCACGCAGGGCACGATGGATCGCGGCGAAGTCACTGCCATCCAGCATCTCGTCGCTGCCGCGGTTGCGGGCCTTATGCCCAATCGCGTCGCCATCGTGGACGACAAAGGCACATTGCTGGCCGGTGGGGACGACAAGACCGGACCGGATGCCGCCGCCGCCGATCAGGAGCAGCACACGACGAATGTCGAAGACAAGCTGCGCCAGCGCATCGAATCCATCGTCGCCAGCGTCGTCGGCGCTGGCCATGTTCGCGTGCAAGTCGCTGCCGACATGAACTACGACCACACCAGCACGACCAGCGAGACGTTCGATCCGGATTCCAAGGTCGTCCGCTCCACGCAAACTGTGGAGCAGAACGCGAGCGACACCAATGCCCAGAATGGCGGTGCCGTATCCGTCGCCAACGCGCTTCCCAACGCGCAGCAGAGCGGCGGAGACAACACGAAATCCTCCAGCGGCCGCACCGAGGAGACCACCAATTACGAAATCTCCAAGACGACGAAAACCAGCGTCGTCGATGCCGGTACCGTGAAACGCCTTTCGGTCGCGGTGGCGGTGGACGGCACTACCAAAACCGACGCCAACGGCAAGGACACCTACATCGCGCGCACGCCGCAAGAACTGTCGCAGATCGAGTCTCTCGTGAAGTCCGCAATCGGCTACGACAAGACGCGAGGCGACGACGTGAAAGTCGTCAATATGCCGTTCGCGCATCTGGACGTCGTCGACGCTACCCCGGCGCCGAAGCCGCTGCTGGGTCTGGACAGCGCCTATTGGTTCAAGATCATCGAAGCAGGCATTCTTTCGCTCACCGCGCTACTCATCGGTCTGTTCGTCGTGCGCCCGTTGATCGGCCGCATGTTCGGACCGCAAGCGGCGGGTACTGCACCGGCTCTCTATGCGCAGCCGGTGGCCGGCCAGCTTTCCGCATCTGCGGAGGCACAGGCCGTTGCGCAGGCCGCGCTTCCCGCGCCGGCGCAAAGTTCCATCGACATCTCACGCATCGAAGGACAGGTGCGCGACTCCTCGATCAAGAAGGTCGGCGAAGTCGTCGGCTCGCACCCCGAAGAAGCCCTCGCGATCATCCGTACCTGGCTCCACGAACCGGCATAGAGAAACATGGCACGCGCAAAACCCACCGCCAAAGAAGATCTGCGCCAGCTTAGTGGCGCCGAACGCTCGGCCATCGTGATGCTCGCGCTGGGCGAGGAGCACTCCGCCAAGCTGTGGCAGATGATGGACGAAGACGAGGTCAAGGAAATCTCGCAGGTCATGTCGACTTTGGGATCGATCTCCTCCACCCTCGTCGACAAGCTGCTGGTCGATTTCGTTTCGCAGATGTCCGGTACCGGCTCGCTGCTCGGCTCCTATGAAGCCACGGAGCGGTTGATCGCCAAATTCATGCCCGAAGACAAAGTCGGGCAGATCATGGAAGAAATCCGCGGCCCCGCCGGCCGAACCATGTGGGACAAGCTCGCCAATGTGAACGAGACGGTGCTGGCGAACTATCTGAAGAACGAATATCCGCAGACCGTCTCGGTCGTGCTTTCCAAAATCAAGCCGGAACACGCCGCCCGCGTGCTGGGCGCGCTGCCGGAAGAATTCGCGCTCGAAGTCGTGCAGCGCATGCTGCGCATGGAAAGCGTGCAAAAGGACATTCTCGACAAGGTCGAGAAGACCTTGCGCGTCGAGTTCATGTCCAACCTCGCCCGCACCGCCAAGCGGGACAGCCATGAGCACATGGCCGAAATATTCAACAATTTCGACCGCCAGACGGAAAGCCGCTTCATCGTAGCGCTGGAAGAACGCTCAAGAGACAGCGCCGAACGCATCAAGGCGCTGATGTTCACCTTCGAGGACCTAGGCAAGCTCGATCCGGGTTCGATCCAGACGCTCTTGCGTCATGTCGAGAAAGACAAGCTCGGTCTTGCGCTCAAAGGCGCCACGGACACGCTGCGCGACACCTTCTTCTCCAACATGAGCGAACGCGCCGGAAAGATCCTGCGCGAAGACATGGAAGCCATGGGCCCGGTTCGCCTGAAGGACGTCGACGAAGCGCAGATGCGCATGGTCAACGTCGCCAAGGATCTCGCCAACAAGGGTGAGATCATGATCGCCAGCAAAGCCGGCGAAGATGAGCTGATCTACTGATGGCCGCCACCAAATACACATTCGACACGGAGTTTCGCCCGGAAGGTGACTTGATCTCCAATGCCGCGCGCGCGCGGCAGAAGAAGGCTTATAGCCACGACGAGATCGACCAACTCTGCGCCCGCGCCCGTGAACAAGGCATGAAGGCGGGCCAAGTGCGCGCGCAGGAAGCCATCGCGGCCGGCGCATTGGACGTTGTTGGCGTTCTGCGCGACGTGCTCGCGCGTTCGTCGAAGGATGTCGAACAGGTGCGCGCCGACGCAGCCGGTATCGCGCTCGTAGCCGCCAAGAAGCTGGCGCGCGCCGCGCTGGCCACCCTGCCGCAAGCCGAAATCGAAACCGCGCTGCGCGAAGCCATGCATCAGGCGATCGGCGAACCGCGCATCGTGCTGCGCACGGCGCAAGGCGTTGCCGACGCGATTTCCGCGCGGCTGGCCGACATCGCGCATGACGAAGGCTTTGATGGCCGCGTTCAGGTGACGGGCGATCCCGCGCTGAAAGGCACCGATTGCCGCATCGAATGGCGCGGCGGCGGCGCCGAGCGCAGCGAAAGCGCCATCGAAAATGCCTTGCAGGAACTCATTACGCGTCACTTCGCGGAAGCGGCGCACGAAAATACGACGGAGGAATAGATGACCGGCAACGACGACGTCGAACTGCCCGATCTCGCGCATGAGGATCCAGCGCCGAACGCGCCTGCCCTGCTGCAGGAAGAGGGTCCGAACGATGCGGACGTCAAGCGCGCCGCCACCGATCTGGAAGCGGTGTTCGATGTGCCCGTCACCGTCTCCGCGGTGCTCGGCAAGTCCGGCATGGAAGTCAGCCAGCTTCTGAAGCTCGGCAAGGGCACGATCGTGGAGCTGGACCGCAAGGTCGGCGAGGCCATCGACATCTATGTGAACAACCGCCTCGTTGCGCGCGGCGAAGTCGTTCTCGTGGAAGACCGTCTCGGCGTGACGATGACGGAAATCATCAAGGCCGGCCAATCGTAATCCACGACTTAAGTTATCTGTGAAGGAATAAAGCCATGCGTCTTCTCATCGTCGGTTCGCTGCAAGGTCAGATCGGTACCGCCACCAAGATCGCGATGGATCGCGGCGCGAAAGTCACGCACGCGAATGACATCGAACAGGCCATGGCGTCGTTGCGCAGCGGCGTGGGCGCGGACCTCGTCTTCTGCGACGTCGGCTATGACATTGGAACGCTGGTGCGCCAGCTCGCCGCCGAACGCATCTGCACGCCGGTCGTCGCTTGCGGCATCGGTACGGACGCGCGCAAGGCGGTGGATTCCATCCGCGCCGGCGCCAAAGAATATCTGCCCCTGCCCGCCGACGCGGAGATGATTGCCGCGATCCTGGCCGCCGTCGCCGATGAATCGCACCAGCTCATCCATGAAGATGAAGCGATGACGGCGGTGCTGGCGCTGGCCGATCAGGTGGCGGGCAGCGAAGCTTCCATCCTCATTACCGGCGAGAGCGGCACGGGTAAAGAAGTGATGGCGCGCTATATCCATCGCAAATCTGCCCGCGCCGAAAAGCCCTTCATCTCGGTCAACTGCGCCGCGATCCCGGAGAACCTCCTGGAGTCCGAATTGTTCGGCCATGAGAAAGGCGCGTTTACGGGCGCCGTTGCCCGCCGCGTCGGCAAGTTCGAAGAAGCCAATGGCGGCACGCTGCTGCTGGACGAAATCAGCGAAATGGATGTGCGCCTGCAGGCCAAGCTGCTGCGCGCCATCCAGGAGCGCGAGATCGACCGCGTCGGCGGCACCAAACCGGTGAAAGTCGATATCCGCATCATCGCCACGTCGAATCGCGATCTTACCGAAGCGGTGAAGCACGGCACCTTCCGCGAAGACCTTCTCTATCGTTTGAATGTGGTGAACCTGCGCCTACCGGCTTTGCGCGAACGCCCGAAGGATATCCTCGCCCTCGCCCGCCACTTCGCGCACAAATATGCCGAGGCGAACGGCGTTCCGTTCCGCCCCATCGGCAGTGCCACTGAGCGCCTGCTGATCGGTCATAGCTGGCGCGGCAACGTGCGCGAGTTGGAGAATACCATCCATCGCTCCGTGCTGCTGGCGCAGGGCAATGAGATTTCCCCCGAAGCGATCCGCCTGCCGGACGGCACACAGGTCGGCCCGCAAAACAATCTGCCCAATTCGGTTTCCGCTGCCGTCCAGGCTGCCAGCGTCGTCGCCACGCGCGGCCTCGTCGGCCGCACGGTCGCCGATGTGGAGCGCGATCTTATCCTGGACACACTGGATCATTGCCTCGGCAACCGTACCC
>DATIVW010000006.1:0-6445 GCA_035465595.1 Rhizomicrobium sp.
AATGCCAGGCCGAGGAGCGGAATTGGTAACGCTTGGTAGAAATTCAGTTCGGTAGACCGAGCAGAAACCGAAGATTCTGCAAATATCGCGAAACTGTTAGAATTTGTTTCTCCTTGTTGTCGGCCTGCCAACACCACAAACGTCATCAGTCGACGGTTTTCAGGCGATATCCCACGCCCTGCTCTGTCTGGATAAGGCTGGGCTGCTCCGGATTGGCTTCGATCTTCTGGCGGAGCGTGCGGATATAGATCCGCAGATATTGCACATCGGTCTCGCTGCCCCAGACCTCGCGCAGCAGGAACTTGTGCGTGAGCACCTTGCCGGCATGCGCCACCAGGAGGCGCAGGAGCTCGTATTCGCGCGGCGTGAGCTTCACCTCCTGCCCGCGCACGGTGACGATACGGCGGACGAGATCGACCGTGAGATCGCCGCTTCGGAAAATTGGCTTTTCGCCGCCCTGCTGGAGCTTGTGGCGGACGGCCGCGCGAATGCGCGCCAGAAGCTCGTCCATGCCGAAGGGCTTGGTGACATAGTCGTCGGCGCCAAGGTCGAGTGCCGTCACCTTGCCGGTCTCGTCGTCCCGGCTCGACAGCACGATCACCGGCAGCGATGAGCCATCCGCCCGCAGCTTTCGCAGCACGTCGAGCCCGCCCATCCCCGGCAGGCCCAGGTCCAGGATCAGCACATCGACGGCATTGCGCTGTAGCATGGACAGGCCCGTCTCGCCGTCTTCAGCCTCGATCAGCGCGTAGCCCTGCGCGGTTAGGCTCGTGCGCAGGAAGCGGCGTATAGCCGGTTCGTCGTCGATGACAAGGACGCGCAAAGGATTGCTCATGCCGCGCGCTCGCCGATTTCCACGGCTTCCGGCACCGGAAGGGTGATGGTGAATACCGCACCCTTCCCGTCCGTGCGGTTCGACGCCAGCAACGTGCCGCCCATCGCCTCAACGAAGCCGCGGCTGATCGCAAGACCCAGCCCCGTTCCCGCGCGTTTGTTGTCGGATGCCTGCACCCGGTAGAATTTGTCGAAGATGCGTTCAACATCTTCGGGCGGGATACCCTCACCGCTGTCGCTCACCGACAGGCGGACATGCCTGCCCACCAATTCACCCTTCAGTGCGATGCCGGACCCGGGCGTGGAGTATTTCGCGGCATTGTCCAGGAGGTTGAACAGCGCCTGCTCAAAGAGCACCGGATCGAGCTTCAGCATCGGCAAGGTTGCGGCGAGTGCCAGCTGCACGTCATGACCTGCGAGAACCTTCGCCGCCCGCCGAAGCGCGCTGCCGACGACATCGCTCAGGTCGATCAGCTCGAGCTTGGGCGATATGGCGCCCGATTCCAGCCGCGTCATGTCGAGAAGATTGGCGATGAAGCGATTCAGGCGTTCGGCTTCTTCCAGGATGGAGCCCAGAAGGTCCTGCTTTTCACCGTTGCCGAGCGTGGCGTCATAGGTCTTCAGGCTGCTCGCCGCGCCGAGTATGGACGCGAGCGGCGTGCGAAGATCATGGCTGATGGAGGTCAGCAACGCCGAGCGCAGCCGCTCGGTCTCGGCACTCAACCGGTTGCGGTCGATGTCGTGCGCCAGGTTGATGCGCTCGATGGCGAGCGCAGCCTGGTCGGCAAGCGCATCGAAGAGCCGCCTTTGATCTGGAGAAAGCAGGGGGCCCGTCTTTTCATTGTCCAGCCCCACGACGCCGATGGTGCCGCGTCCCGTGCGCATCGGCAGGAAGAGCCACTTGCCGCCGGGCAGCGTATCCGCGCCGCGGCCTGCGGCAGCGCCGTGCTCCCACACCCATTTGGCCGCGGCGACATCGTCGTCGTCCAGCATGTCCTCCGGCGGATAGCCCGCACGGACCGACACGCTTCCGCCGTCGTCCGGCAGCAGCACGACGACCCGCACCTTCAGCATCTGCGCGAACTGAAAGGCCGTTGCCCACAAGAGGTCGTCCAGCGTGAAAACGCCGGCGAGCTTGCGGCTGAAGAGATAGAGATCCTCCGTCGCCTTGGCCCGCTCCTGCGCAACGACGCCCTGCGCGCGCACCCGCGCCATCAGATTGCTCGCGATCGCGGCAACCAGAACGAAGAAGAACAGCGCCACCACGTTCTCGGGATCCGAGATCGTGAAGGTGAAGTAAGGCGGAAGAAAGAAGAAATTGTAGGCCAGCGCGCTCGCGATGCACGCGGCGAGCGACGGCCATAGTCCATAGACGACACTACTTGCCAGAACCGCAGTCAGAAACACCAGCGCCACATTGGTGATATGGACCTGCCTAAGTGCCAACCCGAGAAGGAGCGCCACGCCCACCATGGCGAAGCTGCCGAGATAGGCCTTGGTGTCGAGCGCCGCGCCGCTGAACAGAGCCTGTCGCTGCGGCCCTTTCATCGCGCGCGACAACTGCTCCGGAACGACGTGCACGCTGATGTCGCCGGCGCGGCGAATGATGTCCAACGCCGTGGAGCGCCGCCAGAATTCCGACCAGCCGGGGCGCTGGGATTTGGAGACGACGATATGGGTGAAATTGTTGGCGCGCGCATAGTCGAGTACGCCATCGGTTACGCCCGATGCCGGTACCGTCACCGCCTGCCCGCCCAACCGCTCCGCGGCGCGCAACGCTTCGGCCACGCGGTCGCGCTCTGTTTCGTTCATGCTCTCGGCACGGCCAGTTTCCACGTAGATGGCGGCCCAGGATGCGCGCAGTTTGTCCGCCAGCCGCCGCGTGTAGCGCACCAGTGCCGCGCCGCCTGGTCGTTCGTCGATGCAAACAAGCACGCGCTCGCCGGCTTCCCAGGGACCCTGGATCGCATGGGCGCGCATGTAGTTGACCATCTGCGCGTCCACGCGCTGCGCCGTGCGCCGGAGCGCCAGCTCGCGCAGCGCCGTGAGATTGCCCGGAACGAAATAGTTCTGCGCGGCGCGTTCCGCGGCATCGGGAAAATAGACTTTCCCCTCCTTCATCCGCTGCAGCAGGTCTTCCGGGGTAAGGTCCACCAATTCCACGTCGTCGGCGCGATCAAGGATGGAATCGGGCACCGTTTCGCGCACACGCACGCGGGTGATCTGCGCCACCACGTCGTTCAGGCTTTCGAGATGCTGGACATTCAGCGTGGAATAGACGTCGATGCCGTGTTCGAGTATCTCCTGGACGTCCAGATAGCGCTTGGGGTGCCGGCTTCCCGGCGCGTTGGTGTGCGCAAGCTCATCGACCAGGACCAGCTTCGGCTTGCGCGTCAGGATGGCGTCGATATCCATCTCGGCCAGCACCCGGCCTTTGTACAGCACGCGCTTCTTGGGAATGATCTCGAAGCCCTTGGTCAGGACCTCGGTTTCGACGCGGCCATGGGTTTCGACCACGCCAATCACGATGTCGCCGGCGTCGACGCGGCGCTGCCGCGCTTCGCTCAGCATTTCATAGGTCTTGCCGACGCCGGGAGCGGCGCCGAGGAATATCTTGAGCCGCCCGCGGCCGTCCGCGCCCGCCTGTTGCAGCAGGGCATCCGGCGACGGGCGGGCGGCCTCCTCGGTCATTCCCTATTCTAGCGCAAGCCTAGCCACGCTGCATGGCGTCCAGCGCCATATTCAGCTTCAGCACATTCACGTGCGGTTCGCCGATGACGCCCAGGAAGCGCTGCTCGACATGGCCGTCCACCAGCTTGCGAACGGCTTCCGCAGAGAGGCCACGCGCCCTGGCAATACGCGGCACCTGGAAATAGGCGGCCGCCGGCGTTATGTCGGGATCGAGGCCACTGGCCGAGGTCGTCACCAAGTCAACGGGCACCGGCGTTTCCGGATTCTCGGCATGGAGCTTGGCCGTATCTGCCGCGACGCGCTTTATCAGCGCCTTCGACGTTGGTCCCAGATTCGAACCGGAGGAATTTGCGGCGTCATAGCCATTGCCGGCCGCGCTGGGGCGGCCATGAAAGTATTTCGGGCTGGCGAAATTCTGCCCGATCAGTTCGGAGCCGATCACCTTGCCGTTCCGCTCGATCAGACTGCCATTGGCCTGATGCGGAAACAGGATCTGCGCGATGCCCGTCATGCCAAGCGGATAGACGAGACCCGTGAGGATCGTGAGCAGCACGATCATCATGAAGGCGGGGCGAAGTTGTCGAAGCATGTTGGCCTCCTCAAGCCAGATGAACGGCGGTGACAAGCATGTCGATCAGCTTGATGCCGATGAAAGGAACGACGATGCCACCCACGCCATAGATGAGAAGATTGCGGCGCAACAGCTGAGCGGCGCCGACGGCGCTGTATTTCACGCCCCGCAGCGCCAATGGTATCAGCGCCACGATGATCAGGGCATTGAAGACGATGGCCGACAGGATCGCGCTCTGCGGTGAATGCAGGCCCATGATGTTGAGCGCGTTGAGCTGCGGATAGAACGCCACGAACATCGCCGGCAGGATCGCGAAGTATTTGGCGACATCGTTGGCAATGGAGAACGTCGTCAGCGCGCCGCGCGTCATCAGGAGCTGCTTCCCGATCTCCACCACCTCGATGAGCTTGGTGGGATCGCTGTCCAGATCGACCATGTTGCCGGCCTCGCGCGCCGCCATGGTGCCCGTGTTCATCGCGACGCCGACGTCAGCCTGCGCCAGTGCCGGCGCGTCGTTGGTACCGTCGCCGCACATCGCGACCAGTTTGCCCTTGGCCTGCTCTTCACGGATGAGCGCCAGCTTGGTTTCCGGCGTCGCCTGGGCGAGGAAGGAATCGACGCCCGACTCCGCCGCGATGGCCGCCGCCGTCAGTGGATTGTCGCCGGTGATCATCACCGTGCGGATGCCCATCTTGCGCAATGCCGCAAAACGCTCGCGGATGCCGCCCTTCACGATATCCTTGAGGTGGATGACGCCCAGCAGCTTGCCGTCCTTCGCCACGGCGAGCGGTGTGCCGCCGGCTTTGGCGATGCGCTCCGCAATGTTAAGGAAATTGCGCGCCGTATCTTGACCAAGCGTCTCGACAGCCGCCGCTGCCGCGTCGCTGGATGGCGGAAATCCCTTGGCAGCGCGCACATAGTTCAGCACGGCGTCCACCGCGCCCTTCCGGACGGACGAGCCGTCGATGTCCACGCCGCTGATGCGCGTCTGGGCGCTGAACGGCACGAATTTGGCGCCGTGAGAGGCCATCTCGCGTCCGCGCAGGCCGTATTTCTCTTTCGCCAGCACCACGATCGAGCGGCCTTCGGGCGTCTCGTCTGCAAGCGACGAAAGCTGTGCGGCTTCCGCCAGATCGCCTTCATTGACGCCGAGAAGCACAAGAAATTCGGACGCCTGGCGATTGCCAAGCGTGATCGTGCCGGTCTTGTCCAGAAGCAGCGTATCCACATCGCCCGCCGCTTCCACGGCGCGGCCGGACATGGCAAGCACGTTGAAGCGCACCAGCCGGTCCATGCCCGCGATACCGATGGCGGAGAGCAGCGCACCGATGGTGGTTGGGATCAAGGTCACGAACAGCGCCACCAGCACCAGCACGGACATTCTGCCGCCCGCGTATCTGGCAAAGCTCGGAATTGTGGCGACCGCAAAGACGAAGATCAGCGTCATGCCGGCGAGCAGGATGTTCAGCGCGATCTCATTCGGCGTCTTCTGACGTTCCGCGCCTTCCACCAGCGCGATCATGCGGTCGAGGAAGGTGCTGCCCTTGGTGGCGGTGATCTTCACCACGATCTGGTCGGACAGCACCCGCGTGCCGCCGGTCACCGCAGAGCGGTCGCCGCCGGATTCGCGGATCACCGGCGCGCTTTCGCCCGTAATCGCAGACTCGTCCACGCTCGCCACGCCTTCTACGACGTCGCCGTCGGAGGGAATGAGCTCGCCGGCTTCGACCAGCACGAGATTGCCCCGTTCCAGCTGTGTCGCCGGCACCTTGCGCCAGACTTTCATCTCCTGGTTGGCGAGGAGCTTGGCTTCCAGATCGACCTTGGTCTTGCGCAGGGAATCCGCCTGTGCCTTGCCGCGGCCTTCGGCCACGGCTTCCGCGAAATTGGCGAACAGCACCGTGAACCAGAGCCACAGATTGATCTGGAACGAAAACAGATGATCGCCCACGTCCTGCACCAGGTCGCGGATGAACAGAATCGTCGTGAGCGTGGCCACGATCTCCACCACGAACATCACCGGATTGCGCGCCATCTTGCGCGGATCGAGCTTCTTGAGGCTGTCCAGGATCGCGGGAAGCACGATGCGCATATCCGTCATGGTCGCAACGGGCATCCGCTTGCGGACCTTTTCGATACCCATCGGTTTCAATTCAGCGCTGCTCATGACAGACCTCAGTAGAGATGACCGGCGTTCATCGAGAGATGCTCGACGATGGGGCCGAGGGATAGCGCCGGGAAAAAGGTGAGACCTCCCACGATCAGCACCACGCCGATCAGAAGGCCGACGAACAATCCGCCATGCGTGGGGAACGTGCCTTCCGACGGCGGCACGATCTTCTTGGCGGC
>DATIVW010000007.1:0-7630 GCA_035465595.1 Rhizomicrobium sp.
CCAACTACGCCGGCAATGACGATCGCGCCCGGGCGTTCAGCGAAAAGACCGGAATCCCCGTCTACAAATTCGATGTCGCCGATTTCGACGCCGTCTCCGCCGCGATGAAGAAGATCGCCGCCGATCTCGGCCCGGTCGAGATCATCGTCAACAATGCCGGCATCACCCGCGACGCCACCATGAAGAAGATGGCTCGCGCCGGATGGGACGAAGTGGTCGATACCAACCTCGGCGGCTGCTTCAACATGTGCAAGGCGGCGTGGGACGGCATGCTGGAGCGGGGCTTCGGCCGTATCGTCAACATCGGCTCCATCAACGGCCAGGCGGGCCAGTATGGCCAGGTGAACTACGCCGCCGCCAAGTCCGGCATCCACGGCTTCACCAAGGCCCTCAGCCAGGAAGGCGCCGCCAAGGGCATCACCGTCAACGCCATCGCGCCCGGCTATATCGACACCGACATGGTCGCCGCCGTGCCGCCCAATGTGCTGGAGAAGATCGTCGCCAAGATCCCGGTGGGGCGCCTCGGCAAGGCCTCGGAAATCGCCCGCGGCGTGCTCTTCCTGGTGGCCGACGACGCCGGCTTCGTCACCGGGTCCACCATGTCCATCAATGGCGGCCAGCATATGTATTGATGTATTGAGCGGGGTATGACGCTTCGCTCGATCTTCGCCGAAAATCTCACCTGCATCCGCGGAAACCGGCTGGTCTTCCGCGATGTCGGATTCCGCCTCGGGGCGGGGCAGGCGCTGTCTCTGGAAGGCCCGAACGGCGCGGGGAAATCCTCGCTTCTGCGCATGATCGCGGGGTTTCTCAAGCCTGCCGCCGGTGCGATCCGGTTGACTGGCGACGGCGCGGACATTTCGGATGGCGAAGAGCGCGGAAATTTCGTCGGCTGGCTCGGCCATCACGATGCCGCCAAGCCGCAGCTTTCTCCCCGCGAAACACTGCGCTTCTTCGCCGAGCTCTATGGCGCTTCCGCCGACATCGATGCTGCGCTTGAAGAAGTTGGCCTCGTCCGCGCCCGCGATCTGCCCTGCCAATATCTTTCCGCCGGGCAGAAGAAGCGGCTTTCGCTGGCCCGCCTGAAACTCGGCAATCGCCCGCTCTGGCTGCTCGACGAACCGCTGGCCGCGCTCGACAGCGCGGGCAAGTCTCTCGCCGCACAGTTCATCCGCTCGCACTGCGCCGCTGGCGGGATCGCAGTAATCGCCACGCACGAACCGCTCGCCATCGATTGTTCGCGGCTGGCCCTGGCATGAATCCGTTCGCCGCCATTCTCTTTCGCGACATGCGCCTTGCCACCCGCGCCGGCGGCAGCGCCGCTCTGGCGCTGGCCTTCTTCGCTGCCGTCGCGACGCTCGTGCCGCTTGGCGTCGGCAGCGACCTGCGTCTTCTGGCGCGTATCGCCGGCGGAGTTCTCTGGATCGGCGCCGTGCTGGCGGCGCTGCTGTCGCTGGATCGCCTCTTCCAATCCGATTTTGAGGACGGGAGTCTGGATCTGATCGCGCTCTCACCGCTGCCACTGGAAGCGATGTCGTTCGCCAAGATCGCGGCGCACTGGCTCACGACAGGCTTGCCGCTCACCCTTCTGTCACCGCTGCTCGGCGTCTTGTTCGGCTTGCCACCCGCCGGCTACGCGCCGCTGATGCTGTCGCTGGCGATCGGAACGCCCGCCGTCTCCGCCATCGGCGCGATCGGCGCGGCGCTGACCCTCTCCATCCGCCGCGGCGGGCTGATCCTGCCCTTCATCGTGCTGCCGCTGCTGTCTCCGGCCGTCATCTTCGGCGCGGGCGCGGTGCTGGGCGCGCTGGATGGGCTTGCCAACGGGGCGTTCTGGCTTCTGGGCGCGTTCTCGCTGGTGGCCGTGCTGCTCGCGCCCTTTGCCGCCGCCGCCGCCGTGCGGCTCAATCTCGCGGGTTGATCCAGATGCTTGTCGCGGCACGTGCGGAGGGCTAGAGGGCGGCAATGGCCTCGATCTTCGAATTCGCCAATCCCGGGCGTTTCATGAAGCTGAGCGGCGCGATCCTTCCCTGGCTCGCGACGATATCCGCGCTCGCGATCATTGCGGGGATTTATCTGGGCTTTGCCGCGCCGCCCGATTACCAGCAGGGCGAGACGGTGAAAATCATGTTCATTCACGTTCCGGCCGCCTGGGTGGCGATGATGTGCTACGGGCTGATGGCACTGGCGTCTCTTCTTGGCCTCGTGAACCGCCACCCGCTCGCCGATGTCGCCGCCAAGGCTGCCGCACCGCTCGGCGCGATTTTCACCGCGCTGGCGCTTATCACCGGCTCGCTCTGGGGCAAGCCGATGTGGGGCGCCTATTGGGTGTGGGACGCGCGGCTCACGTCGTTCCTGCTGCTGCTGTTCCTTTATCTGGGCTACATCGCGCTCTGGAACGCCATCGAGGATGAAACGCGCGCGGCGCGCGCCGCGGCCATCCTGGCGCTCGTCGGCGTGGTGAACCTGCCGATCATCGAATTCTCCGTGGACTGGTGGAACACGTTGCACCAGGGCGAGAGCATCATCCGCAGCGGCGGACCCCTGATCGCGGGCGTGTTCCTCTGGCCGCTCGGTTTGATGGCGCTCGGCTACACGACCCTGTTCTTCACGCTGTGGATGATCCGCATCCGCACCGAGATCATCGAGCGCCGCGCCCGCGCCCTGCAGCTGGGGATCGCGTGATGCAAGCCTTCTTCGCGATGGGCAAATACGCCGCCTATGTCTGGCCGGCCTATGGCATAAGCCTGCTCGGGCTCGGCATTGCCGTGGGATTCACGCTCTCGGCCTATGCCCGCGCGAAGAAACGTCTTGCCGCGCTGGAAGCCGGCAAATGAGGCGCCTGCTCTATATTGTCCCGGCGCTGGTGTTTGTCGCCATCGCCCTGTTTTTCTTCGCCGGCCTTCGCGAGCGCACAAAGATCGCCCCGGACGAGCTTCCCTCCATGCTGGTCGGCAAACCGGCGCCGGCGACGCCGCTTCCGCCCCTGGATACAAATGCCCAGGCGTTCACGCCGGCGGACCTGCGAAGCGGCCATGTCTCGGTGGTGAATGTCTTCGCGTCCTGGTGCGCGCCCTGCCGCGAGGAAGCGCCGGCCCTGCGCGCGCTGTCGCAGCTGAAGGGTGTGGCGCTTTACGGCATGGTGCAAAAGGACACGCCGCAGAAAGTTCGCGCTTTTCTCGCCGACGTCGGCAATCCCTATTCCCGCATCGATCTGGACGCCGCAGGGCGGGCCTCGATCGAGTGGGGCGTCTATGGATTGCCGGAAACCTTCATCATCGACCGCAACGGCATTGTGCGCCTGCGTTATGCCGGGGCCATCACGCCGGACGCGCTTGCGAATACCATTCTGCCCGCGATCGAAAGCGCTCAAGGACCGTCTTGAGATGAGTCCGTCTTAAGACTTTCCCAACCATGATCTGCGAGCTTTGGCGCCATGCAGATCAACGCCGCCAGTCTTCTTGCAGCGCAACAGGCCCGCACGCCTGCCGCGCCGCAGCGTATTCAGGCCAGACCGCAATCCGAGGATCTGTTCGAGCCGCTTTTCGGCAAAGCCGAAGCAAAGCCATCTGCGGCGACGACGGCGCCATCCGGCGCGCCCGCGTCGTTTGCGCGGCCGGGATCGCAGATCGATATACGCGTTTAGATTAAGTCAGCTGCGCGGACGGCGGATCAGCTTGCGCCGCGGCTTTTCTGCGCCATTGGCATACGTTGCCGCTGCGGAAGCGATCGTCGCGAGCGATTTCACGAAACGTCCGCGCTCGGCGGCGGGAAGCGCTTCCAGAAGTGCGCGTTCGGCGCGATCCGATGCGGCCCGCGCCGATTTCAGGGCCTTGCGGCCCAGCTGCGTGATGGCAACGGCATTGGCGCGCGCGTCTTCTTCGGTGCGCTCGCGCGAAACAAGCCCGCGCTCCAGCATGCGGCGCACCATTTCGGCGAGCGTCGAGCGGTCGATATTGGTCATCTCGACCAGGGCCGTCTGGCTCACGCCGTCGTTATTCTCCAGTGCCGCCAGCACCATGAACTGCTGGCGCGTCAGGTCGCGTCCATTGATTTCGCGCGCATAAAGGTCGCCGAACAGCTGCTGGCAACGTCGCATCAGATAGGAAGGCGCATCCTCAAGCTCAAAGCCGCCATTCGCTCTGCGCTGCACCTTCGAAGTCATTGAGCCACCCCAGAAATTTTCAAAACATGCAGGCGGCATTTCCGCGGTCCGCGCACGTTTTTATTTTTTTGCCACACCCGAGGAACGCCGGGGTTTCGACAATGAACTTGCCGCGGGTCCCCTCGCGGAGGCCGAACCTTAGACACAAGCGCGCGTGGCGACAACAGTTACATGTCGCCGGCGGACATGGCCGCGACAATTTTTTTTCTGCTTTCACGTCTTGCGACAATTGGGCAGATTTGTCAGCGCCATGCCAGAACGAGACAAGTTTTCACCGCCGCCGGGGCCGAACTTCGTTCGGCGCATTCCTAGTGGCGATACGCATGAGCGTCATGTCTGCGCGCAATGCGAATACATTCACTACGTCAATCCAAAAATTGTCGTCGGTGCCGTTGTAACGCAGGGCGACCACATCCTGTTGTGTCGCCGCGCGATCGAGCCACGAAAAAATTTCTGGACCTTGCCCGCGGGATTTCTCGAAGAGCATGAGACGCCGCAGGACGGCGCGATGCGGGAAGCCCGCGAGGAGGCGAATGCGCAAATCGTTATCGACTCCCTGCTGGCGGTCTATGCCGTGCCGCATATCAGCCAGGTGCATCTGATGTACCGCGCAACACTTGGGCAGCCCGATTTTTCGGCCGGCGAGGAAAGCCTCGAGGTGAAGCTTTTTTCCTGGGATGAAATCCCCTGGAGCGAGCTTGCTTTTCCCAGCGTGAAATGGGCCCTGGACCATTGGAAGGAAAGCAAGGATCTGAAAGGGTTTAGCCCTTTCACCAATCCCGTCTGGGCGCCCGGGAAAAGGGCCTAGTCTTCGCCCTTTTCCTCGATCTGGTGCTTCATCACCAGCGGCGTCTGCGACAGCGCGAACAGCATGATGAGCGGGATGATCGCCCACACCTTGAAGTCCACCCAGATGTCCGTCGAGAAATTCCGCCACATGATTTCATTGAGCGCGGCCAATCCAAAGGCGAAGAAGCCCCAGCGCCATGTCAGCTTGCGCCAGCCCGTTTCATCCAGCTCGAAGGCCTGCGCGAACACCGCCTTGATGAAAAGACGATTGAAGGCGAGCCCACCGAGCAGGATGGCGCCGAAGATCGCGTAGAGAACCGTCGGCTTCATTTTGATGAAGATGTCGTTCTTCAGGTAGAGCGTCAGTCCGCCGAATACCAGGACTATGATCGCGGTGAACAGCGGCATGGGGGAGATCTTCCGCGTCGCGGCATAGCCGATGGCGAGCGCGGCGATGGAGGCCGCCATGAAGACCGCGGTGGCGACAAAGATGCCGCCGAACTTGAAGGCGGCAAAGAACAGGATCAGCGGGCCCAGATCGAGCGCCAGTTTCAAAAGTGGCGACTGACGGTTTTTCGACGCGCCGCTCATGCCGCCCCCGTGAGCGCATTGGCGAAGGCTTGCGCGTCAAAGATTTGCAAATCGGTTGCGGCTTCGCCCACGCCGATGAAATGCACGGGCAGCCCGAATTTTTCCGCCAGTGCCACAAGAATGCCGCCCTTGGCAGTCCCGTCCAGCTTGGTCATCACGAGCCCGGTCAGCGGCACGGCGGCCTTGAAGGCGTCCACCTGCGACAGCGCGTTCTGTCCTGTCGTGGCATCCAGCACCAGCAGCGTGGCGTGCGGGGCGGAGGCATCCAGTTTCCTGATGACGCGCACGATCTTTTCCAGTTCGCCCATCAAACCGGCCTTGTTCTGCAGACGTCCGGCGGTGTCGATCAATACGACATCGGCGCCCGTCTTGCGCGCCTGCTCAACGGCGTCGAAGGCAAGGCCGGCCGCGTCGCTGCCGGCCGGCCGAGAGACGACCGCAGAGTTGGTCCTTTGTCCCCAAATCGTGAGCTGTTCGATCGCGGCGGCACGGAACGTATCGCCGGCCGCCAGCACGACCTTGTGCCCGCTGTCGGTCAGCCGCTTGGCGATCTTGCCGATGGTTGTTGTCTTGCCCGTACCGTTCACACCCGCGACCAGGATGATGTAGGGCTTCTTGTCCCTGTCGATCGCGAGCGGCTTCTCGACCTTCTTGAGCGCCTTGGCGATCTCCGCCGAGAGAATGTCCCGCACTTCCTTGGTCGAGATCAGCGTGTTGTAACGCCCATTCGCGACCTCGCCCGCGATCTTCGCCGCGAAGGCGGCGCCGAGATCGGCACGGATCAGCGCCTCCTCGAATTCCGCGACCGTTTCCTTGTCGAGCGGGCGCTTGGTGAAAACACCGGTGATGCTGTCCGACAAACCCGCTGTGCTGCGCGACAAGCCGGACTTCAGCCGCTCGAAGAATGTCTCCGGCGGCGGCGCTTCTCCGAAATCTCTCATTGGACAGGTTCTGCGATCAGATGGGTTGGCGTCGCGCGCATCACGCGAACGCGGATGAGGTCGCCCGGTTGCGCGGCGCCGTCAAATCGCGCCTGCGCGAAACAGGCGGTGCGGCCGAGCCCCGGCTTCTCCACGGCAAGTGTCTGCGC
The DNA here is from genome assembly GCA_035465595.1 of Rhizomicrobium sp. GTDB lineage: Bacteria > Pseudomonadota > Alphaproteobacteria > Micropepsales > Micropepsaceae > Rhizomicrobium. The sequence continues at coordinate 6,636 of DATIVW010000007.1, forward strand.
GCTGCCGGCAAGCGAAGACAGGCGGGCCGCCAAAGCGTCGTCGCCCTTTGCGCGCAACCTCGCGGCGCGCTCCTTCACGACGGGCCTGGCAACCTGGGGCATGCGCGCCGCCGGCGTGCGCCTGCGCGGGCTGAACGGGAAGACATGCAGATAGGATAGCCCGGCGTCGTCGATCAGCGCATGGGTGTTGGCGAACATTTCGTCCGTTTCGGTGGGGAAACCCGCGATCAGGTCGGCACCGAAAGCGGCATCCGGCCGCAAGCGGCGCACCGCGGTGCAGAAGGCGATCGTGTCCTTGCGCGCATGGCGTCGCTTCATCCGCTTGAGGATCATGTCGTCGCCGGACTGCGCGGAGAGGTGGAAATGCGGCATCAACCGTTCCTCCTCCGCGATGGCGCGCAGCAACTCGTCGTCGGCCTCGATGGAGTCGATGGAGGAAATGCGCAGGCGCTTCAGCTCCGGCACAAGCTTCAGGATCTTGCGCACCAGCGCGCCGAGCGACGGCGTGCCCGGCAGGTCGTGGCCATAGGAGGTGAGGTCCACGCCGGTCAGGACGATTTCCGGAAAGCCGGCTTCCGTCAGCCGCCGCGCTTCGGCGATCACTTCGCCGGCGCCGACGCTGCGAGAATTTCCGCGGCCATAGGGGATGATGCAGAAGGTGCAGCGGTGATCGCAGCCGTTCTGCACCTGCAGGAAGGCGCGGGCGCGGCCGTCGAAGCTGTCCACCATCTGCGAGGCGGTTTCGCGCACCGACATGATGTCGTTCACGCGCACGCGCTCGTTGATGAAGTAGTTCTTCGCTTCCAGTTTTTCGGCATTGCCGAGGACCAGGTCGACCTCGTTCATCCCGGCATAGGTTTGCGGCTCGGTCTGCGCCGCGCAGCCGGTGACGATGATCTTGCTGGCCGGATTTTCGCGGCGCGCCTTGCGGATCGCCTGGCGCGACTGGCGAACGGCCTCGCCCGTCACCGCGCAGGTGTTGAAGATGATGGCGT
>DATIVW010000008.1:0-8974 GCA_035465595.1 Rhizomicrobium sp.
CTTCAGGCCCGAATTGATGGCATTCTGGGTGGCCTGAAGCTGGGCGTTGGTCTGGTCGAGGTACTGAAGCGCGACCATCGCGCCGGTATTCGTATTGACGCTAAGCATTGAGGGTTCTCCGTCCCGTTCTGGAGTTGTGGCCTGCTTTCTGCCGACCGCAGGGCACAATGCCCCGCCCACCCCAGCGCAACCTTCGTGCCAGCCCCTTAACCTGATAAGTATTTGATTTAGTTATATAAAATATAAAGCGAGACAGCATTTTGGCGGGCAATTTTTACCCTGCGGCAGAACCTGCGCCCGAATGCCGAATGCGGGTCGACGTGACGCCCGGCAATGGCGCTTTCCGCGGCGCGCTCGACCGGGCCTCAGGAGTATGTTGCGCTGAGAGAGGGGGCCAATGTCGATTCTGCCGACAGTCTTGCCGCGCTTGAGAGGCGTGTGGCTAGCAGCCTATCGGGCGATCTGGATCGCCGCTGCGGCCGTCACGCTGGTTTCAGCCGCCGGCGCGACCTGGGTCGAGCTGACGGCGGGCTCGACCAGCTGGCAGTCGCTCGTCCATCGCGAATATGGGCTTGGCTTACGGGTGTTCGCCAATGCGACCGCCAACCCTTGGTACATTGCATCTATTTTCGGACCGGAAGCCAAAGCAGCCGGCATCCACGCGGGCGATGTGGTGGTTTCTATCAATAGGGTAGCCATATCAGGCAGCACACCGTCCGCAACCGTGGCCCAGGCCCTCAGCAGCAAGGAAGGCGAGCGAACGGACTTTCGCCTGCGCGCTTCCAATGGCGCGATCTATCAACGCACGCTCATCTATCACGAGCGCAACGTCGAGCTGTGGTATCGCGGCTCCGGCCTGAATCCATTTCGTCAATACTTGCTGCGCCGCATCGGCTACGACCTGATGACACTGTTGTTGCTGGGTGTCGCAGCAATTCTCTTCCTGCGCCGCTCCCACGACATTGTTGCGGCTGCTTTTTCTCTCACCTTTTGTTTGATCCCCATCGGTCCGGCGATCGAATTCTGGTCGGAGATCGGTGTTCGCAGTGCATACGAAATCCTGTCGTCGCTTCCTTACATCTTCCTGCTGATGGTGGGTTGCGCTTTTCCCGATGGACGCTACTGGCCTTCATGGACGCGCTTTAGTCTGGTCGTGGTTCCGCTTGTGCTCGCCCCGTTGATGTTCTTCGCGGCCGAGTATTCCCAGTTCTCCCTGTTCTCAGCGCCCGGCTTCCTCGCAGTCATCGTGATACTGGCTTTGCGCTACCGGCAACTCGGCGCCGGTGCCGAGCGCCAGCAGTTTCGGTGGGTCGCTTTCAGCCTCGCAGCGGGTGTGATCACACTGATCATGCGTGTTCCGTTCGCTTTCCTACAAGGAGATTTGCGTCCCGCGCCGATGAGCTCGTGGATCGATCTCGCGGGTTCTTTCTTGCATGCCACGGGCTACATGATCAGCGGCGGGGGCTTTGGCGTCTCGCTTCTCAAGTACCGGCTATACGACGCCGAGTCCTTCATCGGTCGCTCTGCAGCTTTAACAGCAACAACGCTGATTCTTGCGGGTGTGTGGGCTGCCTTCGAAAAGGCGCTCGAGACATTTCTCCCGGACATCATTGGCAGCGGACAGACGATCTCCGGCATTGTCAGCGCGGGTCTCGCTGTCGTTCTGGTCACTCCGCTGCACGGCCGCATTCACGCATGGATTGAAAAACGCTTTCAGAATGGCGTCTATCGCCTGCGCGAAAAGCTTCCCGAACTTCTCGATGTTCTCTCCGAACGCGTCAGTACCGGACAACTCTGCGAACAGATACTGGTGCGCGTTTCACGCGACCTTCGCGTCGTTCGCGCTGCGCTCGTTCTGCAAGATGGAGATGTATCTTCCGTCCCCGCGCGTCATGCCGTCGAGGAGCGTCATGTCCAGGCGTGGCTGGAGACAAATGCGCCAAGCGAACCGCTTTTGACCGACGATGGCGAGGCGCTGTTTGTTTTCTGCTTGCCGCTGATCGATCCGATCCAGGAAAGCAGCATCGGCTGGCTGCTGCTCGGACCGCGTCCCGACGGTACGCCGCCCAATCGCGACGAGCGCGATGCGCTCGAAAAAGTCGCCGGCTCGATCGCGCATGCCATACTTACAGCCGAAGCCCGCGCGGCGCGCGAGAGCCGTCTCGCCACCATCCTCGATGCGTTGGAAACGCGCCTGTCCGCTGCTGAGACGCATCTGGCTGCCGGCCCGGAAAGGTTCGCGAATCCGGCGGCGGGATAGCCGTCGTCAGAAACAAAAACGCCGGCCTTTGAGGGCCGGCGTTCTGGAGAGACGGTCTTGATGAAAACGATCAGGCAGCGCCCTGCAGGCCCTGCATGATCGTGCGGTTGACCTCGATGAGCGGGTCCATCGGCGCGCCGGTGCGGGTCACCTGCTTGGAGTATTTGGACACCCACAGCGAGAGCGAAATGATCTGTGCACGGACTTCCTTGGGCAGCTGGTTGCGGTCGTCCAGGCAGTCGCTGGCGAGGGTGCGCCAGAGCTTGCGGTTCCAGTCGACAGCTTCAGCGAGCGGACCGCCGCTGGCATGCTTCTTCTGCGCATCGATCAGCGCGCCGGTGACCAGGCCGAACAGCCGGTACTCGGTCGCCCGGGGGTCTTCAGTAGTTACTTGCGCGCTTTGATAGGCTTTGTGAGTCATAGCTCAACCGCTCTCCTTCGAACTCAAACAGCTTTTTGCAGGCCATCAGGGCCTTGTAGTAGGTGCCCGCCATAACATCGCGGCTGATCTCCACGCAGGTCGCCAGCGCGGAGCGGTTGCGGATGGCGCCCATGAACTCGGTCATTCTGAGCGCGAAATCGTTGTAGTAGAGCTCGCTGTCTTCGGGGGCGAGGTACATCATCATGATAGGGAAATAGATCCGCCGCGCCGGCGTGGTGGCGTTTTCCGGCTGCATGATGTCCTTCTCACGCAGCACGCAGGCCTTGTTCTGCAGCACCAGGCTCGTGCGCTTGTCGCCGTTCGCCAGCACCGCGCCGTTAAGCACGAACTTTTCACCCGGTTTGAGCGACAATTTCAGCGGCATGGGCGAATTCCTTTTGAATTCATTAATTTGGGCCGAACGCGCATTTCGCATCGGCCCATTCACGCGCGTCACGCTAGCGCGCATTCCTTAACAAAGGCCTTGCAACAACGGCGTCCGCGTTCACTGCGCCTTAAGCATGTTTGCCGTCTCATGCGCTCAGGTTTCCAAGGATTTTCCCATGGCGCAGGCTGCCGTCGCTCAAGGTTTGGACATGCTCGCGGGCGTCGGCGCCCATCAGGCGGCGCTGGCAAGACTCGAACGCCTCGAGGAGGAGCTGGACGCCGCGCTGGGACGGCGAAAGTCGAACGGACTATTGCGCCGCGCGATCAAGGTCTGGCGCCGCGGCGATATCGCCCGCGCCGGCCAGCTTGCGCTCGCGGCCACGGAAGCCGATGAGGGCAATGCGCAGGCCTATCACGTGCTGGCGCTGGCGCTGGAAAAGATGGGCCACCTCCACAAGGCGCTGGTTACGTTCGAGCGGGCTTTCGCGCTCGATCCGAAGGACCCGGATCTGCTGCTCAACCTGGGCCTTACCGCCTGGAACATGAAGCTGCGCGAGCAGGCGGTGAAGATGTTCCGCCTGTTCATCACCGCCAACCCCGGTTCGCCGCTGGGCTACAACAACCTGGGCATGGTGCAGTGCGAGCTGGGCGATCCGAAGACCGCGATCGAAACCTTGCGTAACGCGATCTATCAGATGCCGAACGAGCCGATGCTGTGGAATTCGCTGGCCACCGTGCTTGCCGAATCCAGCCGCGCCGACGAAAGCATCCAGTTCTATCAGGAGGCCATTCGTCTCGATCCGGATTTCTCGCGCCCCCATCACAATCTGGGCTACGCCTATTCGCATCTGGGCCGGTTGGACGAAGCGCTCGGCTGCTACGACCAAGCGCTGGAACGGGCGACCGATCCGGGCGAGCGCGTGGAAGGCCTGCATTCGCGCAGCATCTGCCTCATCGGCATGGGCCGGCTCGCGGAAGGCTGGCGCGAATATGAGATCCGCCGCGACGTGCATTTCCGCGCCTATGTGAACCAGATGGTGAAGGCGCCGTACTGGAAGGGCGAAGAGCTCGGCGGCAAGCGCATCCTGGTCATCGGCGAGCAGGGCCTCGGCGATGAATTCATGTTCGCCAACATCATCCCCGATCTCATCCGCGCGGTGGGCGACACGGGCAAGGTGCAAATCGCGGTGGATCCGCGTCTCGTGCCGCTGTTCCAGCGCTCTTTCCCCGCCGCCGAAGTCGGCACCTATGACGACCGCCGGCTGATCGACCGCGATCGCAACAAGGAATTGCGCTTCATCCCCTGGGCGACAGCGAATGGCGAGACGGACTATCAGGTGCTGATGGGATCGGCGCTGCAATACTATCGCAACCGCCTTGAGGATTTTCCGAAGCAGGCCTTCCTCGTTGCCGACCCTGCGCGCACGGAAACCTGTCGCAAGCAGCTCGAAGCGCTGGGCAAGGGTCCGTTCGTCGGCATCTGCTGGCGTTCGATGGTGACCGACGGCAAGCGTGGCAAGTACTACAGCGCGCTCGACGAGTGGGGCCCGATCCTGAAGACGCCCGGAATAACCTTCGTCAACGTGCAATATGGCGATTGCGCCGCCGAACTGGCGCGCGCGTCGGAGATGCACGGGGTGACCATCCATTCCATCGAAGGGCTGGACCTGAAGAACGACATCGAAGGCGCGGCGGCATTGTCGGCGGCGCTCGATCTTGTCATCTCCGCGCCCACGGCTGCTGCTGCGGCGGCGGCGGCGGTCGGAACGGAGACGTGGTTTCTTACTGCCGGCCGCACCTGGCCGCAGCTCGGCACCGAGGAATTCCCCTGGTACCGCGCAACGAAAGTCCTCAGCCCGCAGAAATTCGGCGACTGGGCTTCATTGATGCCCCAGGTGTCGGAAAAGCTTTCGGCCCTGGCCTGATCGGATTTCGTTGAAAAACAGGGCGCGCTGTCCTGCGACAGCGCGCTTTCGCTTCAGTGGGCCGCCAAGAACGCCTTCACATCCGCCGCCGACTGGTCCGGCACTTCCTCCATCGGAATGTGCCCCGTCGCCGGATAGACGATCAGCTTTGAGCCGGGAATGTCCTTGTGGAAGGCATGCGCCGCCACCACCGGGATCAGGTGATCTTCCTGGCCCCACAGGATTAGCGTCGGCGCCTTGATGTCGCCGATGTGTTCCTTGACGTCGTTGGTGAAAGGAAGCTGGAAGCGTTCGCCATTCGCCGCGCGCGAGCCCTCCATGCGCGCGAGCTCCCAATACTGGTCGATCATCTTGTCGGTGATGATCTCCTTGTGAACGATCGCGTCGTTCAGCCCTTCCTTCACCAGGCTGCGCGGCGTGATGTAGAGCAGGATCTTGTTGAGCACCGGTATGCCCGCAATCTTGAACACCAGCGGCACGTGGTCGCCTTGCCCGACGGGTTCGCCGCCGGCGTCCACAAGAATGAGCGCGCTGACCTTGTCCGGATATTCCTCCGCATAGCGCGCGACCACGCCGCCGCCCATCGAATTGCCGCCCAGCGCGAATTTGGAAATACCGAGCTTGGTGACGACCTCATCGACGAACTTCACCATGCCTTCCTGCGAGTAGTCGCCATTCGGTACCGCGCCGGTGAGGCCATGGCCCTGCAGGTCCATTGTCACGATGCGATAATCCTTGCCCAGACGCGCAACCCATGGCTCCCAGGTGAAGAGCGAAGCGTTCGACCCGTGCACAAGCACGAGCACCGGACCGGACTTGTTGCCCTGGTCGCGCACATGCGCGCGTGCGCCGTCCGGCAGCATCAGGAATTCGGACGGCGGGGTCGCGTACTTCGCCTCGAGCGTTGCGCGCGGAATATCCGGATCGCTGAAATACCAGAGCGCGCCCAGAAGCAGCAGAACGACAATTCCAAGTCCGGCCAGAAAACCACGCATCGCACATCCCCACGTCAAGGCGGCGGACTTTATCAGGCTTCAGAGAAGCTCCAAGAGCGCCTGCTGGTTGGGCGCGGCGGCGATGCGGATTTCACGAAAATGCAATGGCGAAAGCGCCTGTGCGCAGGCATTGCTGATGCAAAGGGCGATGAGCTTTTCGCATGTCGTGGCAAGGCCTTCGCGCATGACGCAATCGGCGAAGGTCCTGGCGCTGCGGGCGGAGAAATGCAGCACCGCATCCAGCGCGCCGGATTTCAAGACCTCGGCCGCCTCTTCGGGCAACCGCGCCGCCGCCTGCGCTTCATAGAGAACCTCGCGGCGCACGGTGAAGCCGCTCTTCTCCAGTTCGGCCACGAGAAGCCTGGGCGCCTCCGCGCCCGCGGCATGCAGCAGCGCGCCGCCTTCCGGCTTCACCCAACCGGCTGTTGCACGCGCGAGCGCGGCGCCGTCGCCATGGGCGTTCCTTACATGTGTGAAGCCGGCCGCGCGCGCTTCGGCTTCGGTCTGCGGTCCGACGGCGAAGAGCGGCACATCGCGTCGCGGCGTTCGCCTCGCAATGGCGCGCACGCCATTGGCACTGGAGGCGAGGATCGCCTGCACGCCGTCCAGAGAAATTTCGGGGCCGTCGTAAAAAACGATCTTCAGCAATGGCGCTGCGATGACTTGGTGCCCCAGCACTCGCAATCTTTGCGAAATCTCCGCCGCGTCTTCTTCCGGCCGCGTGACCAGAATGCGCATCAGAGCGCGAGCCATTGTTTGACGCGCGGCTTCAGCGCTTCGCCCGCTTCACGGCCGAGCCGTTCGGCATGGTTGCGCGGATCGTGGCCGAGATTCTGCTCGAACGATGTCTCGGCGAAATCGCTGCCGTCCGGCGCCAGCACTTCGCCGCGGAAGCGCAGCACATTGTTCTCGCAAGTGGCGAGGCCACCGATGGAGGTGCGGCAGGAGCCATCCAGCGCGAACTGGAACGCGCGCTCGCAATTCAGCACCACTTCGGTCGTCACATCGTTGAGCTGCGAAGTGATCTCGCGCGCCTGCGTGTCGGTTTCACGGATCTCGATGCCCACCGCACCTTGCGCGAGCGCCGGAAGCCAGTCCTTCGTGTCGAGATAAGACGTGATGCGGTTCGCAAGGCCCAGGCGTTTCAATCCCGCCACGGCCAGCAGCATGCCGTCGAATTCGCCGGCATCGAGCTTGGCCAGACGCGTATCGACATTGCCGCGCAGGAGCTTGATCTGAAGATCCGGCCGCGCCCGCGCCACTTGCGCATGGCGACGCACGGAAGAGGTGCCGAACACCGCGCCCTTCGGCAATTCCGCCAGCGACTTCGCCTTGCCGGAGATGAAGGCGTCGCGCGGGTCTTCGCGCGGCAACAACGCGCTCATGGCCAGCCCCGGCGGAATCGCCACCGGAACGTCCTTCATGGAATGCACGGCCAGATCGATGCGCTCGTCCAGCAGCGCGTCTTCCAGTTCCTTGGTAAAAAGCCCCTTGCCGCCGGAATCGGCGAGGCTCTTGTCCTGGATGCGGTCGCCGCTGGTCTTGAGCACCACGATCTCGACATCCGCAAAGCCCTTGGCCGCGAGCCCTGCGCGCACCATTTCGGCCTGCACCAGCGCCAGCTTGGAGCCGCGGGTGCCAAGGCGAAGGCTTCGGGAATTGCTTTGCGGCATGATGGGCTTATCGGCTAGGGAAACGCCCGGAAACTAGCAGAGCCGCACGCCTTTTGCGCAATTTCACCGTCCTGGGCCTGGAAACAAGCTGCGACGAAACCGCCGCCTCGGTGGTGCGCGGGCACGCGCCAGGGCCGGGTGAAATCCTTTCCAACGTCGTGCTCAGCCAGCTTGCGGATCACGCGCCTTATGGCGGCGTGGTTCCGGAGATCGCCGCGCGTGCCCATGTCGAGGCATTGGATCGGCTGATCGGGGAAGCGCTGGCGCAGGCGAAGATCGAACTGAAGGATGTCGACGCCATCGCCGCCACCGCCGGCCCCGGCTTGATCGGCGGCGTGATGGTGGGGCTCACGACGGCGAAGGCGCTTGCGCTCGCTGCTGGCAAGCCGCTTGTCGCGATCAACCACCTGGAAGCGCATGCGCTGACGGCGCGGCTGACGCATGGCGCGAAATTTCCGTTTCTTCTTCTTCTCATCTCCGGCGGGCATTGCCAGCTTCTCGCCGTCGAGGGCGTCGGCCGATTCCGGCTTTACGGATCGACGATAGACGATGCCGTGGGCGAAGCCTTCGACAAGACAGCCAAGCTTCTGGGATTGCCTTATCCCGGCGGGCCCGCAGTCGAGGCGCTTGCGAAAAATGGCGATGGCAAAAGGGTTTCCCTGCCGCGGCCCTTGCGCGGGCGCGGCGTGGCGGACTTTTCGTTCTCGGGTTTGAAGACGGCGGTGCGGCAGATCGTGAAGGGCGAGGGCTTCAAGGATTCGGATCGCGCCGATGTGGCGTCGTCGTTCCAGCGCGCGGTGCTCGACATATTGATCGACCGTTCGCGCATCGCGATGGAGATGTTCCGCGCCGATTTTCCAGATGAGGCGAAGCCGGATTTTGTCGTTGCCGGCGGCGTCGCGGCCAATCGCGCCATCCGCGAAGCGATCCAGAAGCTGTGCGACGAAAACGGATTCCAGAAAAAAATACCCCCGCCCGGACTTTGCACGGACAATGCCGCGATGGTCGCCTGGGCGGGGGTTGAACGAAGCCAGCTGGGTCTGTTCGACGGCTTGGGGATCGCGCCGAAGGCCCGCTGGCCGCTTTCCGGATCGCCGCTAGGTGGGAGCCTAACCGCGGCGAGTCCGGGAAAGGGTTAGCCGGCGAAGATCGCCAGCGACAGGAAGCCGGACAGGACGACCGCCGCCGTCATGAACAGGCTGGCGATGGTGCCGTTGAAGCTGGATGTCTGCGCCGGGGCGCGAAGGGTTGTGTTGGTCATGACTGCCTCTCTCAATTGGGCCTGCCCAGGGGAGCCGGCCTTGAAATTCGTT
>DATIVW010000009.1:0-1909 GCA_035465595.1 Rhizomicrobium sp.
GGCAAGTTCAGCGTTGATGCTGTCGCTCTTGAATCACTGATCAATACGCACGGCGTAGGAGGATTGGTGATCGGGCTGCCGCTGAACATGGACGGAACGGACGGCCCATCCGCGCAATCCGCGCGCGCCTTCGGCCGTAACTTCGCCAACCGCTCGCCACTACCCATCGTGTTCTGGGACGAACGCCTTTCCACCGCCGCCGTGACACGCACGCTGCTGGACGCCGACGCCTCGCGCAAGCGCCGCAGCGAAGTCGTGGACAAGATGGCCGCTGCCTATATCCTGCAAGGTGCACTCGACCGGCTGCGGGCGATGGGGGCCTGATGAAACAATTCGACGGCGAAGCGCCCGCGCGCTTCCTTTGGCTGCCGCCCATGCTGCGACCGCCGGGCGGCATGACGCGCGCGCAGGAGCGCACGTTCCTGCTTGTCGGCGCCGCCGCGTTGTTCGCGGGCTTCGACCAGAACATCTATGGCTTCGCCTTACCCCAGATTCAGGCGTCTCTGCATATTCCCGAGAATCAGATCGGACTGACCGTTACCTGGCTCCGGCTCGCCACCTTCGTCGCGATGTTCTTTGCCATGACAGCGGACGTCGTCGGGCGCCGCCGACTTCTGCTCATCACGATTTTCGGCCAAGGCCTGTTCACCTTCGTGACCGCCTTTGTGCAGACTTATCCGCAATTCGTTTGGGCGCAGGTTCTCACGCGCGTTTTCGGTTATGCGGAGGAGATGCTTTGCTACGTCGTGATCATGGAAGAAGTGTCAGACCGCGTTCGCGGGTGGTCGGCCGGCACGCTGGCCGGGATCACCTATACCGGCGCGGGTCTCGCCGCTCTCTTTTTCGCAGCGGTGAATATCCTGCCGGGAAGATGGCGCGCGCTTTACGTGATCGGCGGCATGACGATCCTGTTTGTCGCTTTCCTTCGGCGCAGCCTGCCCGAGACCAAGCGTTTCGAAATCCGGCACGGCGAGGTCGAGAAGCTGCACGCGCGCATCGGCGGCACACTCGATCTTTTCCGCCGGCTTGCGAAGGAATACCCGGCGCGCATTCTGCTGATCCTGATCACCGTCGGTTCGTTCGGTTTCGCCGTTGGCCCGGCTGCCGTGCTGGCCGCTACCTATCTGCAAAAGACACTGGGATATGCGCCATGGCAGGCGACCGCCTTGATGATTCCGGGCGGCCTGCTGGCGCTTTACCTCAATATCCTGATCGCTCGCATGAGCGACCGCATCGGCCGCAAGCGCGTGATGTTCACGATGATGCTCGTTTGCGGCGTCGCCTATGCCGGGTTCTATAGCGGCCTCAAGGGCATCGCCGTTCCACCTCTCTGGATTCTGGCCTTCTTCGGATTCTTCACGGCAGACGCGCTAATGCGCGGCATGACAGTGGAGATCGTTCCGACCGCGTATCGCGCGACGGTGGGCGGCCTCTGCTATGCGGTCGAAATTCTGGCGGGTGGCGTCTCGCTGGGTCTTGAAGGCATCTGGTATGACCATTTTCACGCGCATGGCCCCGCCATTTCGCTGTCATTGCTGGCTATCCCCATCTCTTTGATTGCACTGCTCTTCCTGCCCGAGCCTGCAGGCCGCACATTGGAAGAAATTAGCCACGCTTAGGGTAGGCGCTTGCCCTCCCCGTCCGTCACACCTATAAGGCCCGCTTTAATGACCTCGGCCGCAACAGCGCCAATCCTCTCCACAAGCCACCTGCTTGGCATCGAAGGCCTTTCGGCTTCCGAAATCACCGGCCTGCTCGATCTGGCGGAGGGTTACGTCACCCAGAACCGTGCTGCCGACAAGAAATCCTCGCTCCTGCGCGGCCGCACGCAGATCAACCTCTTCTTCGAGAACTCCACCCGCACCCAAAGCTCCTTCGAACTGGCCGGCAAACGGCTTGGCGCGGACGT
>DATIVW010000010.1:0-9216 GCA_035465595.1 Rhizomicrobium sp.
TTCTCCTGGTTGGAGCCGAGCGCGAGGTTGCGGCACACCGCCGGAAGTTTCCCGGCGAAGCGGTACTTCACCATGTGCGGCGGCACCCAGTATTTCGCGCCGTTCATCTGCACCTGCAGCATCATGTTCGGCGAGCGCCCGGTGATGGGAGTGCAGGAGGGGAACTTTGCGGCCTCCAGCGTCATCGCCTTCTGCGTGCCGGCAGCGTCGTTGAAGAGATCGACTTCGGGCGTGCGCGCCTGCATCGCGACATCGCCCGTCGCCGATGCGCAAGTCTCTTCGGATGCCGATGCGCCTGTTGCCATGCCCCAAAAGAGAAGCGCCGCGATTGCCGCGGCGGTGCCATGACGGTTCATCTACCCTCTCCCTACGCGGGGTCCTGCGCCACGCCGCCCGCGACGTGATGCAGATAACCCCAAAGCGAGTCCGGCACACCGACCAGCAGCATGGCGGCAAGTTCCACCGATACGAACACCACTTCCACCCAGTTCGCGGTGGACAGGCCCATGACCAGCGCCAGAACCAGGCCCATGCCCAGCGCAAGGGCGAAGGCAAAATAGTGCCACACGGTTTCAATTGTCTTATCGAGCACATATTCGAAAGTTACGCTGTGCTCTTGAATCCTGGCACGTGCCCGATTACGGCGCATGCGTCTCATATGGATAAGCGCCAAAATCAGGATGACGGGAACAATCGCCATCATCTGCGCCGGGTTGCTGGGAATCGTGGTGCCGAACACGGTGATGACGTTCTGCTCCGGCTTGCCCTTGAAGGTGATCAGGTTGTCCAGCGCCATGGCGTGAACAAAGACGCTGGGCAACAGTCCGTTCACCGGCGTGTAGGTTATGTCCTGCGCGCCCTCGAGCGAACCGCCATAGAAGACGACGCGGTTCCTGATCAAATCGGCGATGTCCGGATCCTCGCTGCCTTCGATAAGCGAGACGACGGGAATCTGTGCATTGTAGGGGCAGGGGTTCTGCACCGCGCCGGGATCGAAGAACGCCAGATAGAAGCGCCGCAACGGGCCGATATCCTGGTTGCAGGATTTCCGCTGCCCGCCTTCATCGGTCGACGTGATCCATTTTGCGTTGTGCGGATCGGTGCGCGTGCCCCACACCAGCTCCATCATGCCGTTGAGCGGTTCGAGCCTGTATTGCGGGTAGGTGTCGCGAAAAACCTCCAGCGCCAGCGAATAACAGGAGCCTTTTGACCTGCCTTGCGGGCCGAAACACCGGCCCGTCACGTTGTATTGCCGGGCGATGCCGTCATAGACCGGGATGGTGGGGTCGAGGATGCGCACGCCCGTCTTCGCAAGTTCGGGGCGCAGCGGATATTCGCCATAGGGAAGATGCGTGCCGCCTTCGAAATAGAGCGGCACGCCTGCTTTCTTGAAGCGGGCGATCTCGTCAACGAGTTGGGGCAAGGTGGAATCGGAGCGCGTATCCACGAACAGGAAATCCACCACCACGGCCTTGGGCCGGTATTCGAGCAGCGCATCCAGCACGAGCGCATGCGTGCCATAGCTCCATGGCCAGGGCATCTGCAGCGTCTGCAGCGTGTCTTCGTCGACGATCGCGGCGGAAACGGCTTTCTGACCTGCGTCGCCGTAAAGATAAGGACCGGTGACGAGCAGGTTGGATATATCCTGCGCATAGCGCTGCGTCAGGTCGCTGAATCCGAACGGATTGAGCATGATCTGGATCGTGGCGAAGGCGAACAGCGCCACGCAGACGAACCAGTAGGGCACGCGCTGGCTCAGCGCTTCCATTTGCGCGCGATCGGGGCGGCGGACGCGCTGGATGATGCGGAGCAGGTGGTCGCGGCGGCGCGTTCCGGTTTCCGCCGCCACGGTCATCGCGAAAATTTCTCGCTGAGCACGATGGACGACACGGTGCGCGCCACGCCATGCGCCGTGCCGATGCGGTCGAGCGCCGCGTCCATCCTGGCGGGCGTATCGGCCTCCACCATCGCCATCATGTCGTAGGCGCCGGACACAGCGGAGAGCGAGCGCACCTCCGGCATCTTCTTCAACTCCGCGCCGACGCGCTCTGCCTGCTTGGGATCGGCCGTGATCATCACCACCGCGCGCAACGTGCGCGCATCGGCATCGTCGCCGAGCCGCACCGTGTAGCCCTTGATCACCCGCTCGCGTTCCAGCCGGGCGATGCGCTCCTGCACGGTGGAGCGGGCAAGGCCCAGCTTGCGCGCCAGCGACGCCGCCGGTTCGCGCGCATTGGCTTTCAGAAGCGCGATGAGCCTGCTGTCCCCGTCCCGTGTCGGCACTTCGCCGGAAACCCCTGCGATTCGCCGGACCTTACTCCATTTCCCGGCGTTTCGCCGTCTCTTTTCCGTCGCCGCAGCGGTGTATGCAAGCGCCTGATTTCGCAAGGAGATTTGGCGATGAAGAATGTGATGCTGGTGGGCGGCGGCAAGATCGGCGTGGCCATCACCGAATTTCTGAGCGGCACCAAGGACTACAAGGTCACCGTCGCAGACCGCGACGCCGCGAGCCTCGAGCGCATGCCGCGCAAGGACAATGTCTCCCTGCGCAAGATCACGATCGAGAACCCGAAGGATTTTGCGCGCGAGGTCGAAGGCCACGACATCGTGTTGATGGCGACGCCCTACACCCTGACGCCGATCATTGCCGAAGGCGCCAAGCGCGCGGGCGCGCATTACCTGGATCTCACCGAAGACGTGGAATCCACCCGCACGATCAAGAAGCTCGCGGAAGGCGCGAACACTGCGTTCATTCCGCAATGCGGCCTGGCGCCGGGCTTCATCTCCATCGTCGCCTATGACCTCGCGCAGAAGTTCGAGAAGCTGCGCGACGTCCAGATGCGCGTGGGCGCGCTGCCGGAATTTCCGCACAATGCGCTGAAGTACAACCTCACCTGGTCGACCGACGGCCTCATCAACGAGTATTGCAACCCGTGCGAAGCGGTGCGCGACGGCGTGCGCTGCGAAGTGCCGGCGCTGGAAGAACTCGAGCAGTTCACGCTCGACGGCGTGGAGTACGAGGCATTCAACACCTCCGGTGGACTCGGCACGCTGTGCGAGACGCTCGAAGGCAAGGTCGAGAACCTGAACTACAAGACCGCGCGCTATCCCGGCCACCGCGATATCGTGAAGCTCCTGGTGCGCGACCTGCACCTCGGCACCCGCCGCGACATCTTCAAGGACGTTCTCGAAACTGCGATCCCGATCACCTACCAGGACGTGGTGCTGGTGTTCGTCACCGTGTCCGGCTGGATCGATGGCCGCCTGACGCAGGAAAGCTACGCCAAGAAAATCTATGCCCAGAAAGTCGGCGAGCGATTGATGAGCGCGATCCAGATCACCACCGCCACGGGCATCTGCGCCATGGTGGACCTGCTGGTGGAAGGCAAGCTGCCCAGCAAGGGTTTCGTGAAGCAGGAGCAGGCGAAGCTTTCGGACTTCCTCGCCAACCGCTTCGGCAAGTATTACGTGTGAGACTCTGCCCTCCCCTTGAGGGAGGGCCGACAATTTGCGCAGCAAATTTCGGGGAGGGGTCATGGCACGAACGCGGACCCCTCCTCGATAAATCCAAATGGATTTTTCGACCCTCCCTCAAGGGGAGGGTGAAGAGTAGGATCAAGCCATGACAAACGACATTCTCGCCCATTTCGGCATCAAGTCCTCAGGCGATGTGGTCGCCCGCTCGCCCATCGATGGCGCGGAACTGGCGCGGGTTGCTTATGACAACGCGGCATCGGTCGAGAAGAAGATCGCGGCGAGCGTCGACGCGTTCAAGGCATGGCGCGAAGTGCCCGCGCCGCGCCGCGGCGAGTTGGTGCGCCTGTTCGGCGAGGAATTGCGCGCCAACAAGGAGCAGCTCGGCAAGCTCGTCACGCTCGAAGCCGGCAAGATCCTGCAGGAAGGCCTCGGCGAAGTGCAGGAGATGATCGACATCTGCGATTTCGCGGTCGGCCTCTCGCGCCAGCTTTACGGCCTCACCATCGCCTCCGAACGCCCCGGCCATCGCATGATGGAAACCTGGCATCCGGCGGGCCCCGTCGCGATCATTTCGGCGTTCAATTTCCCGGTCGCGGTGTGGGCGTGGAATGCGGCGCTGGCGCTGGTCTGCGGCGACAGCGTGATCTGGAAACCGAGCGAGAAGACGCCGCTCACGGCCCTCGCCACGCAGGCATTGTTCGAGCGCGCGGTGAAGAAATTCGGCACTGCGCCCGCCAATCTTTCGCAGGTCGTGCTGGGCTTGCGCGATGTCGGCGAGATGCTGGCGAAGGACGCGCGCATCCCCGTGGTCAGCGCCACGGGCTCCACGCGCATGGGCCGCGAGCTCGCACCGGTCGTGGCCGCGCGCTTCGGCAAGTCCATTCTCGAGCTGGGCGGCAACAACGCCATGATCGTGGCGCCGTCCGCCAAGCTCGATCTCGCCCAGCGCGCCATCACTTTCGCCGCGGTCGGCACGGCCGGCCAGCGCTGCACCACGCTGCGCCGCCTGTTCGTGCATGAGAGCATCTACGACAAGCTCGTTCCCGCACTGAAGAAGATCTATGCCAGCCTTCCCATCGGCAATCCGCTGGAGAAGGGCACGCTGGTCGGCCCGCTGATCGACAAGGCGGCGTTCGACGGCATGGAGCGCGCGCTGCACGCGGCGCGGGACGAAGGCGGCAAGGTCACCGGCGGCGGCCGCGCGCTCGCGGACAAGTTCGCGAACGGCTATTACGTCCATCCCGCGATCGTGGAGATGCCCGCACAGTCGAAGACGGTCTGCCACGAAACCTTCGCGCCCATTCTCTATGTCATGAAGTATTCGAACTTCGAGGACGCGCTGGCCTGGCACAATGACGTGCCGCAGGGCCTGTCGTCCTGCGTGTTCACCACAGACATGCAGGAAGCCGAGCGCTTCATTGCGGCCTCGGGATCGGATTGCGGGATCGCGAACGTGAACATCGGCCCGTCGGGTGCGGAGATCGGCGGCGCATTCGGCGGCGAGAAGGAAACCGGCGGCGGGCGTGAAAGCGGCTCGGACAGCTGGAAGGCCTATATGCGCCGGCAGACGGCAACCATCAATTATTCCGACGCGCTGCCGCTGGCGCAGGGCATCGAATTCGCGGTGTAACGAAATGGCACGGTGGATGGATTTCCATCCACCGCTTTCCCCGTTTGCGCCCATTAACCTTTGATTAAACATCCGCTTCAATCGGACGCGAACAAGCCTAGGCTTGGCGCGTTGGATTGGGGAATCGAAGGATGCCAAAGAACGTGGCGCAGTGGACGGGTCTCGCGGTGACCGCGATCGTCGTGCTCGGATGCGATATGGACGTCGTCTATGCCGTGCCGCTGGGTGTCTTCGCCGGCGCGCTGGCGACCTTCTTCTCCAGCCTTGCCGATCACTACGACCAGACGCGCGAACCCGTGCGGGTGCGCGTGAAGCGTTGAACGCTCAGCCCTTGTCGGGCTGGATGTTGTTGATCGCTTCTTCCAGCTCCGCAAAGCTCGGCTGAGCTTCGCTCGGTACGCTGCCGCGCCCGATTTCGACCGAGATCTGCGCTGCGTTGCCGTGCAGGTGCGCGACCAGGATATCGCGGATGACGTGATAGAACTGGGCTTCCTCTTCGGCGATGAACTTCAATCGCGTCGCGATGGGGCCGACGATGCCGTAGGCGAGAAACACGCCGAGGAAGGTTCCAACCAGCGCCGAACCGATCATGCCGCCCAGTACCGGCGGCGGCTCGCTGATCGCACCCATGGTCTTGATGACGCCCAGCACCGCAGCCACGATTCCGAGCGCGGGCAGTCCGTCGGCCATCGTCTGCATGGCGTTTGCCGGACCCATCGATTCGTGATGGTGCTTGTCGAGCTGTTTTTCCATGGCCGTTTCGACCTGATGCGGGTCTTCCAGGCTCATCGTCAGCATGCGCAGCGTGTCGCAGATGAAATCAAGCGCGAAATGATCCTTCATGATGCGCGGATAGCGCTTGAAGATGGAGGAGTCCGCCGGCTTCTCGATGTGCTGTTCCAGCGCGATCATGCCCTTGGTCTTCATCGTCTTGGTGACGAGGAAGAGCAAGCAGAGCAGGTCGGTGTAGTCGTTGTGCTTCCATTTTGGGCCGGAGACGATCTTGCCCAATTCGCCGCCGATCTGCTTGAGCGACCCCATGGTGCTGCCGATCAGAAGCGCCGCGAGTGCCGCGCCGAAGATCGTCAGCATCTCGTGCGGCAGCGCCTCGAACACCACGCCCAGCGAACCGCCGGACATGAGAAACCCGCCGAAAACGCAGGCGAAGAGAACACCGATGCCGGCCAGTTGAAGCATGAACGAATCCGCGCGCGAAAGCTGCGGGAAAGCCCCGAGCCCAGGCGATCAGTATTAACGGGAGGGCTTAAAGAGGCATGAATGCGCGCCGTGCAGTGCGCTCGAAAAGGTGAACGCGGGTCAGGCGGATTTGGTTTTCAACCGGTTAATCGCCTGCAGCTTGTAGGCGACCAGCGCGTTCAGCTCCGCAGCCACCTTGTCGCCGTAAGCCTTCGCTTCGCTGGCGGTGGAGGCCGCGCGCGCGATCGCGTTGATGTGCAGCGAGATGACATCGCCATCGGCCGGCGCTTCGAGGCGCATCGCCGTGTCGAGGTATTTGTAGAGCCCGTCGGCCAGTCGGCCGACCGCTTCCAGCCCGGCATTGGCGGCAAGACCGCGGATCTCGTGTGCCTGGGCGAGCATCGCGGCCACGTCGCCGGACTTGATCGCTTTCTCCAGCACCTCGATGTAGCCGCGCACGGCATGCGAGATCTGCGTGCGCTTTGTTTCGAGCGCGCCATTTGCGCGCTTGGAGGTGTCCCGCAGCGACAATTCGACCAGGAATGCTTCCGCCGCCTCGGCATTCAGCATCGCCGGATACTGGTCGGTGCCGATGATTTCCGCCCCGGGTGTTTTTTTTGATTTTGTCATTGCTCAGCGGACCTCTACGTCTTCGCTCGTATCGTCGTGGCGCCGCCACGGACCGGTGAAATCTTTCATCTTGCGGCGCCGGCGATCCGGGCCGAAATAGGTTTCGCATTTCACGAAGGGGCGCGGGCGCTCCACGATTTCGGCGAGCCGCGCGATCAGGTTGTTTACGGTGATCGGCTTGGCGAGGAATTCGGTGACGCCGGCATCGCGCGCCGATTCCACGCGAAGCCGTTCGGTGTGGCCCGTCACCATGATGATGGGCACATAGGGGTTCGGGCTCTGCTGGGAGGTGCGCACCTGGCGGGTGAATTCGATTCCGTCCGTCGGTTCCATCGACAGATCCGTGAGGATCAGATCGGGCGTGTGATTGCGCATTTCGCGCAAGCCGGCGTCGCCGTCGGCCGCTTCGGAGATGTTCTTGATGCCGAGCGCATGCAGCAGCGAACGCAGCAGCGCACGCATGTGCACGTTGTCTTCGACAACGAGCGCATGCAGATGCTCATAAGCCGATGCCGCCATCTCAGCGGCCTCGCCCGGCAATACGACAAGGGGTAAGCTTCGAATTCAAAGTCGAGACGCCCATTAACGACTTGGTCACCAAGCCTAGGGCGGTTTGGTTAGAATAGTCTTACCGAAAGTTCCAATACCGTGCCGGGAAAATGTTCAATTCTTTTCACATTGTCGATCGTGGCGAAGGCTGTGGCCAGTCCATCGGTTTTCGGCGCCACCGCGATCGTGGAGGACGGCGAAGGCCGCATCCTGCTGGTCCGTCACAGTTATATTGGCGGCTGGCAGCTTCCGGGCGGCGGGGTCGCCGGCGCTGAACCTCCCGAACTGGCGGTCGTTCGCGAGCTTGAGGAAGAGGTAGGGCTCGCCGAATCGATGCCGCCGGAGTTCATCGGGCTGTATTCGCGGAAGATCCTCTGGATCGCGAACGTGATCGCGCTTTACCGGGTGCGCAATGCGCGCATCGACTTCAAGCCCAATCTGGAAATCCGCGAGGCGGCGTTTTTCGATCCCGCCCATTTGCCGGACGGCACCACCGGGGCGACGCGGCGGCGCCTTGCCGAATTCTACGGCAAGGTGCCGCGCACGCCCTATTGGTGATCAGACCGGCTCCCAGCCGAATACGCTGACTGTCGCGCCCAGATCGTGGAAGCTGGGCTTGAGCGCCGGCATGCAGTGATTGGCGATCGTCTCCGGTGTCCAGCCTTCGATCTTGGCCATGCCGCGCAAGGGACGCGGCTGGCTCATCAGGAAGATCTCGTTGCCGCGCGCCACGAAGATCTGCCCCGACACGTCCTTGCAGGCGGGAGAGGCGAGGGAGACGGCGAGCTGCGCCACCTGGTCGGCGCGCATGAAGTTCTTCATGCGCTCGACGCGCTTGGCGGAGGCTTCGTCCTTTATCGGGATCGTCGCGATCATGCGCGACCAGGCGAACGGCGCGATCACGTTGGAGCGCACGTTCTTCTGCGCGCCTTCCATGGCGATGATGCGCGACAGGCCGACGATGCCCATCTTGGCCGCCGCGTAGTTCGCCTGCCCGACATTGCCGATGATGCCGGATGTGGAGGTGAAGAGGACGAAGGAGCCTTCTTCCTGCTCGCGGAAATGATTGATGGCGGCGTGGGTGACGTTGTAGCTGCCGTTCAGGTGCACATCGACGACGATGTCCCATTCCTCGTCCGTCATCTTGTGGAACATCTTGTCGCGCAAAATGCCGGCCGGATTGATGACCGAGTGCAGGCCCTTGTAGGTATCCATCGCCTGCTCGAACATGCGCGCCACGCCGGCACGGCTCGTCACGCTGTCGGAATTGGAAACCGCTTCGCCGCCCGCCTTGCGGATCTCTTCGGCCACGGCCTCGGCCGGGCCCGCCGAGCCGGCGTCGCCGCCGGAGGCACTGCCGCCAAGATCGTTGACGACGACCTTCGCGCCTTCGCGCGCCGCCAGCAGGGCGCATTCCCTGCCGATGCCGTTCGCGCCGCCCGTGACCAGAACGACCTTGCCCTCCAGCACACCCATGGGATTACCTCCGTTTGCTTTTTCTGGCGGGAGCGTAGCGGCGTGGCCGATGCTGTCAAAGAGGCTGCGACCTGGGAGATCCGGCACGAGCGGCCGGAGGATGCGCCGCTCGTGGAAGCGCTCAACGCCGCAAGCTTCGGGCCCGGCCGTTACGCGAAATCCGCGTACCGGTTGCGCGAAGGCGTCGATGCCGTAACGGAACTTTCTTTCGTGGCGATGGAAAAAGGCGAGCTGCGCGGATCAGTGCGCTTCTGGCC
>DATIVW010000011.1:0-2284 GCA_035465595.1 Rhizomicrobium sp.
TCTTCGAAATCGACAATGGTCATGGGCAAAACCTGTCTCAAAATGGCACAACTTCGGGATTTCCGCCCCGAAGCCGAACACCTGTCCGCGCTCGGGGAAGAAACATCCAAGGCCTGTGCCAAAAGCCGCCGTTCACCGATGATTGACCCCGCCAAGTCATAGTGAAGGCATGGCTGCCAAAATCCTGCTCGCGTCCACGGTGCGCTGGCCCTCGGCCGGCAGGCTGGCGGGCGCCTTCTCGGCGGTTGGCTGCTCGGTCGACGGGCTGCTGCCCGCAGGGCATCCGGCGGCGCGCAGCCGGTATTTCGAACGCGTACATCCATACCGGCCGCTGGCCGATGTCGCGTCGTTCCTGGAATCCGCTCAGCAAAGCTGCGCAAATCTGATCGTCCCGCTCGATGATCGCGCGACGAGCCTTGTGCTGCGGGCCCGCGAACGCGCTCCTGAACACGTCGCGGTTGTCATCGCGCAGTCGCTGGGCAAGACGGCGAACTATCCCAAGCTCATGTCGCGAAGCGGGTTCATAGAAGCCGCGCGCGAGGCGAATGTCCGAACACCTTTGACGCGTGCGATCATGAGCGACGCCGACCTGGAAGACGCGATCAGCGAGATTGGTTTTCCTTCGGTTCTCAAGACCGACGGCACCTGGGGCGGCGCCGGCGTCGTCATCGTGAACGATCGTGACGAGGCGCTGCTGGCCTATCGCAGGCTATCCAGCCCGCCATCCCTGTTGCACAATGTCGTGCGCGCGATACGCCGCTCCGATGCGCATTTTCTGCGCGCGGCGCTGGATTCGAATGCTCCGTCCATCAGCATGCAACAATTCATTCCCGGAAAGCCGGCGACGACCTCCTTCGCCTGCTGGCAGGGAAAACTACTGGCCGCCAATCACATGGAAGCGCTCGCCGCGCCGCAGGCCAATGGCCCTGCCAGTGTTCTGCGCCGCATGGAGAATCCGCAGATGGACGAGGCGGCATCACGCATCGCCGCGCGGTTCGAGCTCAGCGGCCTGCACGGCCTCGATTATATACGTGATGGACAGGGGCAGCCGCATCTCATCGAGATCAATCCCCGCAGCCCGCAATCGAGTTATCTCAGCTTCGGTGCCGGGCACGATCTGGTCTCGGCACTCGCCGCGAAGGTGGACTGCAGAGTCCGTGCGCCGCGCCCGCGCGTGGCGGGCGATGTCGTTGCGCTCTTCCCGCAGGAGTGGATGCGCGACCCGGCGAGCCCATATCTGGTGACCGCTTTCCACGACGTGCCGTGGGACGATCCCGCCCTGATCCATGCATGGATGGAGTCGCGGGCGGCCCGTCCGGCGCTCGAGAAATGGCGTGCCTTCATGGCCAGCGACGCGCCAAGCAGCCGGCTTGCCGCCCAGTCTTAATGCGCCTTTGCACTAACCGCTGTTAACCATTCCGCAGTGGCTGGCGGGGTTAAATCCGGCCGTCTGGCTTTGGGGGATGCGGGCCCGCCTCCCTTGAAGTGTCATGGCGATACGGAAGGCAATGGCGTTTAGCGATATCCCCACATCTGCCGGCGCGGCTGCGTCCGGAGCGGACGCTGGCGCATTCCGTTTCAGCGATCTGATCCGCGTGGGCGCAAGGCGCCTTGCACTCATCCTGACGACTGCAACCGTCGTCGTCGCCGCCACGATCATCGCGCTCCTGCTGTGGCCGTCCAGCTATTCCGCCTCCACGCTTGTGATGCTCGACCAGCGCACCAACAACATCGCCCAGAACAGCTCCGTATTGTCTTCGCTTCCCACCGATCCGGTGTCGGTGCAGAACCAGATCCAGATACTCACCTCGCGCGATCTCGCGGCGCACGTCATCGCCGATCTCAAGCTTTATGATGATCCGGAGTTCGCGAAGCCCAATCTGATCACCGGCGAGATGCCCAGCGCCGATGCGGTGATCGACAATTTCGAGCGCCACCTCACCGTCGAGGCCGTGGGACTGTCGACAACCATCAACATCAGCTTCAAGTCGAGCGATGCGAAGAAGGCGGCAACCATCGCCAACGCGATCGCCGCCGCCTATCTCGCCGACCAGGTGAATTATCAGGATGAAGCCACGCGCCAGACGACGGCTTGGCTTCTCGACCGCATCCATTCCCTGGCACGCCAGGTCCAGGGCGCGGAAATGGCGGTGCAGCAATATCGCGCCCAGAACGACCTCACCGACACCGAAGGCGGCGCGTCGCTGATCGACCAGCAGTTGATCGCACAGAGCGCGGCGCTGGTGCAGGCGAAATCCGATCTCGCGCAGAAGCAGGCGATCTC
>DATIVW010000012.1:0-8914 GCA_035465595.1 Rhizomicrobium sp.
GCGCAGTCCAACAAGGCGTGGGTGGACGATCCTTCCGGCGTGCGCTGGGAAACCTTCTTCACCTTCGGCGACGCCACCACCTATGGCGAGGACGAGCCGCGCGTGGCGGAAGCGAAGACGCAAGCCTGCTGCGCGCCGAGCGCACCGAAAGCGGCGAGCGGTTGCGGCACCGCCAATTCCACCTGCTGCTGAACGCATGCGCGCCATCACCACGCCCGACGCCTGGCACGGACCCGACCTGCAGTCGTCGGCGGCGTGGATCTATCGCCTGACGCGGGAAGATATCGACGAGCTTCTTGCGGCAGGCGATGCGGCGCGCGGCGTCCATGCCGACCGACGCCGATGGACGCGCGATGACTTTCCGTTGCCGAATTTCGCCGCCCGCATCCGGTCGTGGCTGGATGAGCTGGATCGCGGCCGCGGGTTCATCCTGATCCGCGGCTTTCCGGTAGCGCAGCATTCGGAAGAAGAGTGCGCCGATGTCTATTGGGGCATTGGCCTTCATCTGGGGCGCGCGATTTCGCAGAACACCGATGGCGACCTGCTCGGCCATATCCGGGATACCGGCGCGGACCCGAACCAATATGGCGTGCGGCTTTACAAGACGCGCGCGGAGCAGGACTTCCACACCGATGGCGCCGACGTCATCGGCCTCTTCTGCCTGAAGGCCGCCAAGTCGGGCGGCGTCAGCCGCATCGCGAGTTCGCCGGCGATCTACAATGCGATGCTGGCAAAGCGGCCCGACCTGGTGCCGGTGCTGTTCGAGAATTTTCCGTTCGACACGCAAGGCCAGCATCCGCCCGGCGGCAAGCCGTGGTTCGACATGCCGCTCGCCCGCTTTGCCAATGACCGGCTCGGGCTGTTCTTCATCCCATGGTACATCCGCGAGAGCCAGCAGCACGCGGACACACCGCGCCTCACCACGGCGCAAAACCAGGCCATCGCCTTCATCGAAGAGACGGCGAACGATCCGGCTTTCTATCTCGACATGCATTTCGAGCCCGGCGACATGCAGTTCCTGAAGAACGCATCCATTCTTCACAAGCGTACTGCCTACGAGGACTGGCCGGAGCCCGCGCGCAAACGCCATCTGCTGCGGCTGTGGATCGTGGAGCCGAACTTTTCGGCCGGAGACGCCTTCCTGCGCTCCGGCGTTGCCCAGAGCACCAGACACAAATCCCCTGCCCAGGAGTGATCCATGACGGAGACCTTCAACGTGCTGTTTCTCTGCACCGGCAATTCCGCATGTCGCTGAAGAATCGGCTAGATGCTATTGGCAGGCACGTGAACGAGAGCGCACCGGCATGACCGTCACCATCTATCACAACCCCAATTGCGGCACCTCGCGCAACACGCTGGGGCTAATCCGCAACACCGGCGAGGAGCCGGTGATCGTGGAATACCTGAAGACGCCGCTGACCAGGGAAGAATTGCGCGCGCTGGCGGGCAAGCTCGGGATTCCCGTGCGCGGCCTGTTGCGGGCGAAGGAAAAGCTCGCGGGCGAACTGGGCCTGGGCGATCCTTCCGTCAGCGACGAGGCGCTGCTGGACGCGATGGCGGCGCATCCCATCCTGATGAACCGGCCGGTGGTGATCACCGGAAAGGGCGCTCTGCTCTGCCGCCCGGAATCGGAAGTCGTGCTCGACATCCTGGAGAAGCCGCAGCGCGGCGCTTTCACGAAAGAAGACGGCACGCAGGTGGTGGACGAACAGGGAAAGCGCATCGCCCGATGAGCCAATCCCTTTCGCGGCGCCTTCTCGCCGAAGCCATGGGCACGGCGTTCCTGCTCATGGCGGTGGTTGGCTCGGGCATCATGGCCGAGCGGCTGGCGCAGGGTAACGACGCGCTCGCCCTGCTCTGCAACACGGCGGCGACGGGCGCGGCGCTGGTGGTGCTCATCACCGTGTTCGCGCCGCTGTCGGGCGCGCATTTCAATCCGGCGGTGACTCTCTATTTCGCGCTGCGCCGCGAGATCGGCTGGCCGGCGGCACTTCTATATATGGCGGTGCAGATCCTGGCCGCCATCCTGGGCGTGTGGGTCGCGCATGCGATGTTCGGCGCGGCGGTGGTCGAGGTCTCGCACAAGCTGCGCGACGGGCCGGCGCAATGGCTTTCGGAATTCGTGGCGACGTTCGGCTTGCTGCTCACCATTGCCGGCTGCGCGCGCAAGCCGGACACGACACCGGCGCTGGTGGGTCTTTATATAACGGCGGCGTACTGGTTCACCGCTTCCACGTCCTTCGCCAATCCCGCCGTCACCATCGCGCGCGCGATGACCGACAGCTTCGCCGGGATCGCGCCTTCTTCCGCGCCGGGCTTCATCGCCGCCCAGATGGCGGCAGCGGTCATCGCCTTCGCGGCGTTCGGCCGGCTGTTCGCGCAAGGCGCATCCTTGCGCTCGGTCAACGACGGGGTTGCGGGGCCGGACTAGCGTTGCCAGGTTCAAGGAGACGCGACGCCATGAACATCAAGACGCGAATCTGGATTCTATCCGTCATCGACGCGCTGTTCGTCGTCGGCCTCGGCGTGCTTCTGGTCTGGGGCGGCGGCGAGGAGAGCGTGGCGATCGTCGCGGGCATTGCCCTGATCGCCTATGTCTCCTGGTCCATCGTGAGGCTGCGCAGGCGGTCCGCGCCTTAGCCTCGCGGCGCTATTTCTTCTTCTTGGCGGGTTTCTTGGCGGCCTTCGCGGCGGCGGCTTCGGCAGCCTTGGCCTTGGCGGCGTTTTCCTTCTCGGACTTCGCGGCCAGCGCCTTCACGTTGGGCTTTCCGTCGGGGACTCTTGGCATCAACAACTCCTTCGCGATGGGGCCACGAACGAGCGCCCCCCACAGGCATCGAATCGGTGGAGCAGCGCTCCTTCTGCTATCTTAGCCCAATCCGGCACAGGAGCGAAAAATGGACTACCGACACCTCATCATCCGCGAAGACGGCCCGACCCTCTGGGTGACGATGAACCGGCCCGAGCGGCTGAACGCCCTGAACCGGCAACTGGTGGAGGAATTGCGCGACCTCTTCACCGGCCTCTACTGGCGGCAGGAGATCCGCGTGGTGGTGCTGGGCGGCGCGGGGCGCGGGTTCTGCGCAGGCCTCGACCTGAAGGAGCGCGACGACAGCAACACGGCGCGCGGCGTGTCGGGCGGCCTCGTCAGCCAGCGCAAGATCAGCGAGATCGTCATGGCGATGCGCCGCTGCCCGCAGCCGATCATCGCAATGGTGAACGGCCCGGCATCGGGCGGCGGCTTCGCGCTGGCGCTCGCCTCGGACGTGCGCATCGCCACCCCCAGCGTGCGCATGAACGCCGCCTTCATCCGCATCGGCCTGTCGGCCTGCGATATCGGCGTCTCCTATTTCCTGCCGCGCGTCATCGGCAGCGGCCCGGCCAGCGAGTTCATGCTGACCGGACGCTTCATCGATGCGGAGCGCGGCCAGCAGCTCGGCCTTCTCTCCAAAGTGGTGAGCGAAGAGAAGCTGGAAGACGAAGCGCGCGGCTTCGTGAAGGACATGCTGCACGCCACGCCGCTGGGGCTGCGCCTCACCAAGGAGTGCCTGAACCACGCCATCGATGCCGGATCGCTGGAAGCGGCGGTCGCGATGGAAGACCGCAACCAGATCCTCTGCGCGCAGGGCGAGGATTTCCGCGAAGGGATTTCCGCGTTCCTCGAAAAGCGCGAGCCGCGTTACGGCTGAGGCGGAACCTTGCAATCGCCAGTAGCGTTCCTTGCGCATGGACGCGCTGTTCGGAATCAAGGATCACGTCTCGCTCTGGCAGGAATGCGCCCGCGCGGGACTCATCTTCGCCTATGGGCTGGTGATGCTGCGCCTGTCGGGGCGGCGCACCTTTGCCCGCTGGTCCGCGCTCGACGTCATTATCTCCATCGTGGCGGGATCGAGCCTGTCGCGCGCCATGACCGGCAGCGCGCCGCTCGGGGGCACATTGGCCGCCGTGGCGCTGCTCACCGTTCTGCACATCGCTTTCGCCTTTGCCGTATCGCGCAGCGATTGGTTCTCGGACCTGATCGAAGGCAATTCGGTGACGCTGAGCCGCGACGGCATCCTCCATCACGGCATGCGCCGGAAACACTACATCTCGTCCGAGGACCTCACCGAGGCATTGCGCCAGCAGGGCGTGGAGCGCGTCGAGGATGCGAAGGCGATCTACCTGGAAGCCAATGGCAAGATCAGCGTGATCAAGGCGTGACATGCCGCGGCTGAAAGTCTTCCGCGCGCATCAGGGCTTCTACGACAGCATCGTCGCGGCGACGTCGCAGGCGAAGGCGCTTCAGGCCTGGGGCGCAAAGCCCAGCCTGTTCGCGCAAGGCTTCGCCGAAGAGACGAAGTATCCGGTTGCGCTGAAAGCCGCGCTCGCGCAACCGGGCGCGGTGTTGCGGCGGCCGTTCGGCTCGCGCGGAGATTTCAAAAGCGAGCCCGATCTGCCGGCGGCGCCCAGGCTCACCCGCAAACAAAAACAGGCGCACGCCAGAGCGATAAAGAAGCGCGAGGCCGAGGCAGCGCGGAAAGCCAGGGCGGCGCGTGCCGCCGAGCAGCGCAAGGAACGGGCGGCGAAAAAGGAACTCGAGGAGATCGAGCGCGAGGAAGCGCGGCTGCGCGACCGCCGCCGGAAGCTCCGGCAGAAATTCAAATTGCGCAGCGTCTGAACCCGCGCCGCCAAGCCGGCGAACGACTAGCGCGCGGCGATCTGACGACGGGACGTCACGACGATTTCCGGCCGGCCCCGTACATCCGGATCGTGCCGGTGATGTCCACCGTGCGGCCTTCCAGATCGCTCACATCGCCGACCCTGGCCATGTCGTCCGCGAAGATCACCGCGGTGAAGGGCTGATCGGGATAGGTGCCGTCCAAATCGATGAACGTGGCACTGCCGCTGCGGGCGACATGGACCTCGCGCGCGATGCCCTCGACGGTGACAACGCGTCCGTCATGCGCCGCGGCGTCTTCGGTTGAAACCGCTTCGGGCGCGGGCGCGGCGGAGAGTTGCGGCACGCCGGGAGTCGCGCCCGGCAGCAGGACCAGAAGGAAGGGCACAATCACCACGGCCGCGAGCGCGAACAGGAAATTGCGCGAGCCGGTCATGCAATAATATCGAGCAGGGATTTGTAGGCGCGGCCCATCGCGCCGAACACGGCGAGATTGGCGCGATAGGCGGCGGACGCCTCCATGCCGCTGACAAGCTGCGCAGGCAGATCGGTGGGCGGCGATTTCACCAGCGACGCGCGCACGCCGCCGCCCGGCTGCGCGACCTGCTGCACGGCCGTGGGCTGGTAGTTCGGCGTCTGCGCATTGGCGACGTTGGACGCGACCGACTGCATCTGCAGCGACGCGGCCTGCATGCCCGAGACGGCGGTGAGTAGCGGATCCGACATGGCGCGATTAGATGCGGGGCCCCGCTGCAACTGCTTGAAATTATCCGGTGGCCTTTGATTCAAACGCGAACGGTTGCGCGCGTTTCATCCTTAAGAAATCGGAAACGTCGCGGCAGAACCGCGCGGCGCGCGGGCTTTTCGGGCAACTCGCAGCGGCTCTTAGCCATTTTGAAACGACGAATTCCGTAGAGTTAAGAAAATGCGAGGGA
Organism: Rhizomicrobium sp.; assembly: GCA_035465595.1. Taxonomy (GTDB): domain Bacteria; phylum Pseudomonadota; class Alphaproteobacteria; order Micropepsales; family Micropepsaceae; genus Rhizomicrobium. The sequence goes on from DATIVW010000012.1 coordinate 5,593, forward strand.
GACGCATGGTGTCGGACGATAAACTGCCGGGCATACTCGATCTGACGCCCGTCAATCCCGCATTCAACGAAGACCCTCACGCGCTCTACGACAAGCTGCGCGCCAGGTGCCCGGTCTATCGCGACGCCGCGGCGGGCTCATTCGTGTTCACGGGGCACGCCGCCACGCGCGAAGTTCTTTCGGACAACACGATGTGGCGCGGGCCGGATCGCGCCGAGGAAGCCGCCGTCGTCACCCGCGCCCTGCTCAAGCCGGGCCCGCCGGGCTTCACCATTCCCGTCGAGGAACGCTCCGCCGGCATCCTGCTCATGGACGAGCCGGACCACATGCGCATCCGCGGCCCGCTGGCCAAGGCGTTCTACAAGCGCATCGCCAAATCGAAAGCGCTGATCCAGCAGATCGTGGACGGGTATCTCGACGGCCTTGCGGGCCGCACGACGTTCGACGCCGTGGCCGATTACACGCTCAAGCTGCCGATCGACGTGATCGCGCACATCCTGGGCGTCGACAACGCGCAGCTGCCCGAATTCCGCGGATGGAGCGAAGGGGCGATCGCGGGGCTCAATCCGCTTCGCAGCGAAGCGCAGACGCAAGTCTATGTGCAGTCGCGCAACGCCCTGTCTGCGCACATCCACGAATTGATGGATGCACGGCGCAGGAACCCGCAGGACGACCTGACCAGCGACATGATGATCGCGCAGGCGGAGGGCGCGGAGATTTCCGACGCCGAGATCGCGCTCAACCTCATCGGTCTTCTCGTCGCCGGAAACCTCACCTCTACCGATCTCATCGGCAACGCAATCTGGCTGCTGCTGACCCATACCAAGCAGCTGGCGCGGCTGCGCGCCGATCCGTCGCTGATCGCCAACACCGTGGAGGAAGCGCTGCGCCATGAATCGCCGGTGGAGATCACCGGTCGCGTGGCGCCGCGCGAGATGAATGTCGCCGGCTGCCCCATCCATCCCAGGCAATCGATGATCTTCAACCTGCGCGCCTCCAACCGCGACCCGAACGCGTTTCCCGATCCGCACAAGTTCGACATCACGCGCAAGGATGCGCCGCATGTCGCATTCGGCGGGGGCCTGCACCTTTGCATCGGCGCGCCGCTCGGCCGTCTCGAGGCGCAGGTCGCCATCCTCTCCTTCATCCAGCGCTTCCCGGCCTTGCGTCTCGCGCATCCCGCGCAAAAGCCCAAATGGCGCAACACGCCTTTCTTCCACGGCCTCACGGAATTGATCGTCGCGGTCTAGCTGGCGCTTGCACCCGCTCGGCATTGGGTTATCTTCGCGCCTGACAAATTGTCAGAAGCGGAGACGTGCATGGCCGAGGACAGACTTCCCGGGCTCCTGGAGCTGACGCCGCTCAATCCTGCCTTCAACGAAAACCCGCACGCGATGCTCGACACGCTGCGCGAGAAATGCCCGGTCTACCGCGACCAGGGCGCGGGCGTGTTCGTGCTGACCCGGCATGGCGACGTGCGCAGCGTGCTGTCGGACACCTCGATGTGGCGCTCGCCCGAGCGCGCGGAGGAGGCTGCGGTGGTGACGCGCGCCATTCTCGGTTCGCGCCCCGAAGGGCTCAACATCACCGAAGACGAGGAACGCTCCGGCATTCTGATGATGGACGAGCCGGATCACATGCGCATCCGCGAGCCCTTTGCCAAGGCGCTCTACAAGCGGGTGGCGAAATCGCGGCCCAAGGTCCAGCAGGTGGTGAACGAATGGCTGGACGCCATCGGCGATGCGAAGACCTTCGACGTGATGGACAAGTTCGCGCTGCGCGTGCCCGTGGACGTGATCGCGCGGCTTCTGGGCGTGGACAATGCGCGGCTGGTGGAATTCCGCGAATGGAGCGAAGGCGCGATCCTGGGCCTCAATCCCTTCCGCTCGCCGGAGCAGACGGACTTCTACGTTCGATCGCGCAACGCGCTCTCCGCCTATATGCGCGAATTGATGGAGGCACGGCGCAAAAAGCCCGAAGACGACCTGACCACCGACATGGTGAGCTTGCAGGCCGAAGGCGCGCAACTGACCGACGGCGAGATCTCCAACAACCTGCAGGGCCTCCTGATCGGCGGCAACCTCACCACCACCGATCTGATCGGCAATGCGGTCTGGCTGTTCCTCACCCATCCGGAGCAATTGGCGAAACTGAAAGCCGATCCCTCGCTCATCAACGGCGCGGTGGAGGAAGTGCTGCGCTATGAATCGCCAGTCGATATCACCGGCCGCATCGCGCCGCGCGAACTGGATGTGGGCGGCTGCCCGGTGCACCAGTCGCAGTCGATGTTCCTTTCGCTGCGCGGTGCCAACCGCGATCCCGAAGCCTTCCCCGACCCGCACAAGTTCGACATCACGCGCAAGGATGCGCCGCATGTCGCGTTCGGCGGCGGATTGCACCTGTGCATCGGCTCGCCGCTGGCGCGGCTGGAAGCGCAGGTCGCGCTTCTCGCCTTCTTTGAGCGCTTCCCGGATGTGCGGCTCGCCGATCCGGGCATGAAACCGCAATGGCGCGACCTGCCCTTCTTCCGGGGACTGAAGGAATTGCGGGTTGATCGCTTTTAAAAGATGACGCCTGCGTCACCTTCTGCTAGGTTCGGCAGATCAAACGAATTTGGCCGGAGAATGCGATGTCCGAAGAAGCTTTGCCGGGTCTTGTCGACCTCACGCCCGTCAATCCGGCGTTCAACGACAATCCGCACGCACTCCTGAACGTGCTGCGCGAAAAATGTCCCGTGCGCCGCGACGAGGCGATGGGCGTGTTCATCCTCTCCAGATATGCGGACGTGCGCGGCGTGCTGTCGGACACCACGATGTGGCGCTCGCCCAATCTCGCCGAGCCGGCCTCGATGTTCGATGCCGCCTTGCGCCAGGACGGAACCGACCACCGCGTGCCGGAAGACGAGCGCGGCAAGGACATCCTCCTGATGGACGAGCCCGAGCATATGCGCATCCGCGGGCCGATTGCGAAAGCGCTCTACAAGCGCGTGGCCAAATCCAAGGCGCTGATGCAGGCGGTGATCGACGAGAAGCTCGACGCCATCGGCAAGCGCCCGGCCTTCGATGCGATGACGGACTATGCGCTTCTCGTGCCGGTGGACGTGATCGCGCGTTTCATCGGCGTGGACCACGCCCGGCTCGCCGAATTCCGCGAATGGAGCGAGGGAGCGATCCTGTCGCTTAACACCTTCCGCACGGAAGAGGAAACGCAGACGCTGCACCGCTGCAGCGAGGCGCTTTCCAGCTACATGCGCGGCCTGATGGCGGAGCGGCGACGCAAGCCCGGCGATGACCTGGTGAGCGACATGGTGGCGCTGCAGGCC
>DATIVW010000013.1:0-6829 GCA_035465595.1 Rhizomicrobium sp.
GACCACCGATGTTGCGCCGGGCTATGACCACATCACCTCCGCCATCGGGGCTGCGATGATCGGCTGGTTCGGCACCGCGATGCTTTGCTACGTCACGCCGAAGGAGCATCTGGGCCTGCCGGACCGCGACGACGTGAAAGCAGGCGTGATCGCCTACAAGATCGCGGCGCATGCTGCCGATCTGGCGAAGGGCCATCCCGCCGCGCGCATCTGGGACGATGCGATGAGCAAGGCGCGCTTTGAATTCCGCTGGCGCGACCAGTTCGCGCTCGCACTCGATCCGGAAACCGCGCAGCTCTATCACGACGAAACGCTGCCAGCCGAGGGCGCGAAGGTGGCGCATTTCTGCTCCATGTGCGGGCCCAAATTCTGCTCCATGAAGATCAGCCAGGAAGTGCGCGACGCAGCGAAGGGGCGGAATGACACCATGTCCACCGCCGAAATCCGCGCCGCGATGGCGAAGAAGTCGGAAGAGTTCAAGCAACACGGCGGCGAGATCTACCTGCCGAAGGATGCAGCGGAGTAGGGATGTTCCGGGGGGCCGCTCTGTCTGTTGCGCTGTTGTGCGCTGCCGCCGGCATGGCGCGAGCCGATGACGGCCATCATTGCAAGCTGACGGCGGACGACAAGATCGCGAACGCGCAGCTAAGTTTCGAGGATTTCGACCAGAAGGGCACCTTGCCCTCGACATGGCGTGCGCTGATGAATCGCGACTGCCCCGGTCGCGCGGCGGAAGCCACGGACGACTACCTCGTCAACGGCCCGCCGCAGACTCCCGAGCACAAGTCCGATCTTCTGTTCCACGAAGGCCAGGCGCTGGCGATCATGGGGGACGACGCGCAGGCGTCGCGCCTCGTCGCCGCGGCGATCATGCCGGATCGCGGCAATCACGGCGATCTGGACTGGACGACCTATCTCGTCGGCACCTGGGCGTTCCTGGTGAACAACCGCGCCACGCTGGATGCCGCCGCCGCGAAGCTCGCGGGCGAGCCGGGCGAGGAAAATCGCATCGACGCCAATGTGCTGCGCGGCCTTCAGGCCTGTTTCGACAAGGACTACGACACGGCCTACAACGATTGCCGCAAGCGCTAGTTCAGGTCCTTCGACAGGATCAACTTCAGCACGAGCTTGTCGGAAGCCTGGGTCAGGCCGAAGCCGATCCCGCCTTCTACCGTCACCGGCGCGCCGGAATAATCGACGACCGCGAAGAGCTGATGCGATTGCGCACTGCCGGGGAGGAAGTGTCGGATCGGCCCGAAGTCGTCATATTCCTCGGCGGCGATCGCCCATTTGTCCGACAGGTTGTAGTCGAGGCGCGTCGATGGCGCGAAATCCAGCCGCGAGAATCCCTTCCAGGAATTGTCCAGGATCGGATTGAAGATCAGGTCGACCGCTCCGAAACGCCAGCCGATGATCGGCCGGATCTCCGAGCTGTAACGGCTCTGGTCCCAATGCCTGGCGTTGTAGCTGAATTCGAAATTGATGCCGTAGAAGAACGGCTTGTCGGCGGCATCCGGATCGACGAACAGCGCGCGCAGCTTGAAGCCGTTGAACACGGCGCCCTTGTTGGAAGAGATGCTGTAAAGCGGAAGATAGAGGCCGGCCTCGAACCAGTCGGTCACGCCGTAAGCCCATTCCGGCACGCCGTTCAGCGTGTGTTCGGGCCTGAGCGCGCCGGGAAAGGCGGGCTTGCTGCTTCCGTTGACGGTGTAATTGTCGTGCAGCGTGAGGTTGAACACACCCTTCGGCGCGATGCTGGCGTCGTAGACCTGAATCTCATCCGTCTGCGCGAGGGCCGCCGCTGGAAACAACACGGCCGCGGCGATGGCTGCTTTCACGAACATGGCCCTCTGGCCCCGCGCTTTGCGTCGACGAAGAATATGGCATGAAGCGGCGCGGGCGGGCTCAAAAAATCCCAATGTGCGGACGGATATGTGACGCCTAGCGGAGCGTCCTCCGTCCGGTGATCGCGTGCCACAGCAGCAGCGCCACGATCGCGCCCACGATCGCAACCAGCATCGAATAGAGATTGAACCCGGTGATGCTGCTGCCGCCGATGGCGGAGAATATGAAGCCGCCGACCATCGCGCCCACAAGACCCAGCGCGATGTTGAGGAAGCAGCCTTCGCCCTGGTCGTTGACGACCTTGCTGGCGACGAATCCCGAAATCAGTCCGAGCACGATCCAGCCGAGAACCGACATGATCTTCCCCTCGTTCAACGCCACGAATACGTAGATACTCGCTGGGCAGGCGACAAGCCGAATCGGGAATCATGCCGGGCTGGGAACCACGCAATCTCTGGAAATCTCTGGGGCCGGGACTGATCACCGGCGCCGCAGACGACGATCCCAGCGGCATCGCCACCTATTCGCAGGCCGGCGCGCAGTTCGGCTTCGCGCTCACCTGGACGATGCTGCTCACGCTGCCCTTCATGGCGGCGATCCAGATCATCAGCGCCTGCATCGGCTGGAACACGGGCAAGGGACTTGCGCGCAACATCGGCGAGCGGCTGCCGGCGTCGGCGGTGTATCTGCTCGTCGCGCTGCTCACCGTCGCCAACACGATTAACATCGCGGCAGACCTGGCGGCGATGGGCGAGGGGTTGAGGCTCATCGCCGGCGGCCCGTCCATCGCCTACGCGGCCGCATTCGGCGTGGTGTGCCTGCTGACCGAGATCGTGGTGCCCTATCACCGCTATGCCGGCTACCTGAAGTATCTCACGCTGGTCCTGTTCGTTTATGTGGCCGCGGCGTTCAGCGTGCATATCCCGTGGGGGCAGGTCGCGGCCGCGACGTTCATTCCGAAACTGTCGCTGGATCGCAGCATGCTCCTCACCGTGGTCGCGGTATTCGGCACGACGATCAGCCCCTATCTGTTTTTCTGGCAAGCGTCCCAGGAGGCCGAGGAGTCCCATCTCAGCCACCGCCGCAAGCAGAACACCGCGATGTTGAGCGCGAATGCGTTCCGCCACATCGCGGTGGACACCTGGAGCGGGATGATCGTCTCCAACATCGTTGCGTTCTTCATCATCGTCACGACGGCGGCAACGCTGCACGCGCACGGCGTCACCAATATCCAGACCGCTTCGGAGGCTGCGGAAGCGCTGCGCCCGATCGCGGGCATCTTCACCTTTGCGCTGTTCGCCGCCGGCATCATCGGCACCGGCCTTCTGGCGGTGCCGGTGCTTGCGGGCTCCGCGGCCTATGCCGTCGCCGAGGCGTTCCACATGCGGGGAAGCCTGGAGCTGCCCGCCAACCGCGCCATCGGCTTCTATGCCATCGTCAGTGCCGCCACGCTGGCAGGCGCGGGCCTCACCCTCACCAGCATCGATCCCATCGCCATGCTGTTCTGGGCGGCGGTGATCAACGGCGTGGTCGCGGTGCCGATCATGGCGGCGATGATGATCGTGGTCTCGTCCGGCGGCGAGAAGCGCGCGCTCATCGTGCCGCGCTGGCTTTCCGTTCTCGGATGGGTCGGCACCGCGCTCATGGCGATCGCCGTCGGCCTGATGATCTGGTCGAGCGTGTGGTGACGGCTGGTTACACCGTCACCACGACTTTGCCCTTTGCCTTGCGGTCCATGAGCAGACGGATCGCTTTGCCGGAGTCTGCGAGCTTGAAGTGCTCGGAGACATAGGGCTTCAGCTTGCCGGCGGCGACCATGTTTAGAAGCTCCTGCATGCTGTTCGCCGCGTGCTTCGGATCGCGCGCGGCCATCGCGCCCCAGAACACACCGACGATCTGGCAGCCTTTGAGCAGCGTGAGGTTCAGCGGCACTTTCGGGATCTGTCCCGCCGCGAAACCGATCACCAGATAACGCCCGTTCCAGTTCATCGCGCGCAGGGCCGGCTCGGCGTAATCGTCGCCCACCGGATCGTAGAGGACATCCGCGCCCTGTCCGTTGGTGAGGCGCTTGATGTCTTCGGACAGTTGCTTCTGCTGGTCGCGGTTCAGCGGCACCGGCGGATAGACGAAACCGTCATCGGCGCCAAGTTTCTTGGCGAGATCGACTTTCTCCTGCGTCGAGGCGCCGGCGATCACGCGCGCGCCCAGCGCCTTGCCGATTTCGATGGCCGAGGTGCCCACGCCGCCCGCGGCGCCGAGTACGACGAGATTTTCGCCGGGCTTCAGGTCCGCGCGGTCCTTCAGCGCATGCCACGAGGTGCCGTAGGTCACCATGAACGAGGAGGCGACATCGAAGCCGACGCCATCCGGCACCTTCATTACACGCCGCGCATCGCCGAGCACTTCCTCGGCCATGCCGCCATTGCCGGTGGAGACGCAGACGCGGTCGCCGACCTTCACATTGCTCACGCCTTCGCCGACTTCCTTGATCACGCCGGCCACTTCGCCGCCTGGCGAGAACGGGAGCGCCGGCTTGAACTGGTACTTGTCCTGGATCATCAGCACGTCGGGGAAGTTCACGCCGCAAGCCTTCACCGTAATCAGCACCTGGTTCTTGCCCGGCTTGGGCGAGGGCACGTCGCGGACTTCCATTTCCTCTGGCGGTCCGTAATGGGTGCAAAGAGCGGCTTTCATGACGTTTCCTTCAGGCTGGAGATTGTTGTGCGCTGTAAACCTACGGCGTCGCCGCGCCGCCGCCAAGCGGCCAGCAACAGGCGGCGCCGTTCGCGCGTTGTGCTAGGATAAGCTGGCGAGGGGCACTCGCCTGTTGGGATTTCACGTCATGAAAAAGCACCTTTTTGTCGCCGCCATCGGCCTCACCGCTCTTGCCGCCGCGTCGGGCGCAGCCAATGCCCGCTGCCTCCAGCTCGGGCAGGTCTACAATTGGAAAGCGCTCGACGACAAAACGCTGATCGTCGAGGACGGCTTCCACGACAAGTACAAAGTCTCGCTGCTCGCGACCTGTCCGGGGTTGAGGTTCAGGGAGCGGATCGGATTCCGGACATTCGGCCCGGCGATGGCGCTGACCTGCGTGAGCGCGGGCGACAGCATCGTCACGCGCGACTTTGCGACCGGCGGCCAGCGCTGCTCGATCAAGTCGGTGGAGCCTTACACCGCCGAGATGAAGAAAGCGGATGACGAAGCCGCGGCCGCCAAGAAAGCGGCGGAGCATTCGCATTGATCTTTTCCTCCCCCGTTGACGGGGGAGGGGACCGCGAAGCGGTGAAGGGGGCGGCAATGCGCCCCCTTCGCCTCACTTCGTTCGGCACTTCCCCCCGCGAACGGGGGAAGAAACTAGATCGCCCTGATCGCCGCTTCCGCCAGCGCCTTCGCCGGCCGGCGTTCGCCGACGGTCTTTCCGCGCGTGTTGGGGATCGGCGCGCGGATGATCTCGTGCGCAGCCTTGTCGCCGGTCAGCACGCCCAGCTTGTCGAGGATGGCGGCGATGGCGGTCTCCGCCGCGCGGCCCGTGCCGTCGTCGATCTTGAGCGCGATGCCGAGGCCGGCTTCGGGCACGATGGCGGCGTAGTACGCTTCCGCCCCGGCCTTCGTGGCGATTCGATTGTTCGCGGCGCGCATGAGGATCGTGTCCGAACGTCCTGTTCCGGCAACAAGATCCGGATGGGCGATCATCGCGGCCACGATCCGCTTCATCGCCGCGGCGCGTTGCAGCGGCTGGCCGGACGGGTCGGCGAATTGCGCCAGCACGCGGGCGAATGATGACACCGGCAACGCAAACGCCGGCGCCACGCAGCCGTCGATGCCATAGGGGATTTCGCCCCTGATCCCGGCGAGCTCGCCCAACGCCCTGGCGATGGCGGCCTGCAGTGGATGATCGTGCAGCTCGTAGCCGCTCGTCGCCACGTCCCAGTGGCGGCAGACGGTGAGGAACCCGGTGTGCTTGCCGGAGCAGTTGTTGAAGATGCGCGTGGGCTTTTCGCCCTTGCGGATCATCTCGTCATTGACCGCTTCCACGCGGCTGGGATGCGCGCCGCAGGCGAGGTCATGCTCGGTGCAGCCGATCCGCTCCAGCCACTTGGCCACGCGCGTGGTGTGCATCGGCTCGCCGGAGTGGGAGGCGCAGGCGAGAGCGATCTCCTCACTCGACAGCCCGAACGCATCCGCCGCGCCGGATTCCACCAGCGGCAGCGCCTGTACCATCTTCAGCGAAGACCGCGGGAAGCTGACGGCCTCGATGTCGCCCAGCGAGAAAACGATCTCGCCCCTGGCATTGGCGATGGCCAACGCGCCGCGATGAACGCTCTCCACCAGGGCGCCGCGGGTGATCTCGACGAGAATGGGATTTGCCATCGCGCTTCTATATCATCGGGAATCGCTGGAGGCATATCAGGAATGCGCGGCTATTTCGCTGTCGGCGTGGACGGGATTTCCAAGGCGATGAACCTTGGCAATCTCATGCGCATCTCCCACGCCTTCGGAGCAAGTTTCTTCTTCAGCATCGACAGCCAGGTGAAGATGGCGGACATCAAGCTGGCCGACACCAGCGCCTCCGCCGGACACCTGCCGTTCTACAAGTTCGACACGGTCGCAGATCTCCGGTTGCCGCAGGGCTGCCGGCTGGTGGGCGTGGAGATCACCGAGGACGCGATCGAGCTTCCCCGCTTCAAGCATCCGACGCGGGCCGCATATGTGTTTGGCGCAGAGCGCTACTCGCTGTCGAAATCCACACTCGCGCGCTGCGAGTTCGTGGTGAAGATCCCGATGAAATTCTCCATCAATGTCGGCATGGCGGGCGCGATCGTCATGTATGACAGGCTGATCAGCCTCGGCGGCTAGCCGCAGCGGCCCGTGCGCGCGGGCGGGCCCGAAGAGGAAATACCCCCCCAGCACACATGGGGAGCGCCGATCGTGAAGGACCGGCGGCGATAGCGGCGGCGCTAATTTGGCGCGACGGCTTTGAAAG
>DATIVW010000014.1:0-2114 GCA_035465595.1 Rhizomicrobium sp.
GAAGTCGAGCCCCGCAAGAAGGTCGCGGAATTCCGCGTCGACGAAAAGAACCTGCTCGAAGTGGGCGATCTGCTGAAGGCCGATCACTTCGTTCCGGGCCAGAAGGTCGACGTGACCGGCGTCACCATCGGCCGTGGTTTCACCGGCGCCATGAAGCGCTGGAACTTCCGCGGTTTGGAAGCCTCGCACGGCGTGTCGATCTCGCACCGTTCGCTCGGTGGTACCGGCGGCCGCCAGGATCCGGGCAAGACCTTCAAGAACAAGAAGATGCACGGCCATTACGGCGTCGACAACATCACCACGCAGAACCTCGAAGTCGCGAAAGTGGACGTCGAGCGCGGCCTCATCATGATCCGCGGCGCCGTTCCCGGTTCCAAGGGCGGCTGGGTGATGGTGCGCGATGCGGTGAAGCGCCCGCACAAGGATGTTCCGATGCCTGCTTCGGTCACGAAGCGCGAAGCCAAGGCCGCTCCGGCTGCCGAAGCGCCTGCTGAAAAGACGGAGGGCTGAACGTGAAAACGAAAGTCCTCAACCTGGACAACAAGTCGTCCGGCGAAGTCGAGCTGAAGGATGATATCTTCGGTCTCGAGCCGCGCGCCGACCTGATCCAGCGCGTGGTGGTCTGGCAGCTCGCCAAGCGCCGCGCCGGCACGCACAAGATCCTGACCCGCGCGGAAGTGAACCGCACGAAGAAGAAGACCGGCCCGCAGAAGGGCAGTGGCGGCGCCCGCCACGGCGCGCGTTCCGCGCCGCTCTATGTCGGCGGCGCCAAGGCCATGGGCCCGGTGAACCATAGCCATGAATTCGACCTGCCGAAGAAGGTGAAGGCGCTCGGTCTGCGCCATGCACTTTCGTCGAAGGCGAAGGACGGCAACATCGTCGTGATCGACGAGGCGAAGGCGAAGGAAGTCAAGACGAACGATCTCGCCAAGCGCTTCGGCAAGATGGGCCTCAAGAGCGCGCTCGTCGTCGACGGCGAGTTCGACAAGAACTTCCATCTCAGCGCCCGCAATCTCAGCCATGTGTCTCTGCTGCCGGCTTCCGGCATCAACGTGTACGACATCATGCGCAGCGAGAAGCTGGTGCTGACCAAGGCCGCCCTCCAGGCGATCGAGGAGCGCTTCGCATGAGCACGAACTACGACGTGATCGTCTCGCCGGTCATCACCGAAAAGGCGACGAAGCTTTCGGAAGCCAACCAGGTCGTCTTCCGCGTGACGCTGGATTCGACCAAGCCGCAGATTGCCAAGGCGGTCTCGGAACTGTTCAAGGTCAAGGTGAAGGCGGTGAACACCGTCACCATCAAGGGCAAGAACAAGGCGTTCCGCGGCACCAAGTTCAAGAAGTCCGATTACAAAAAAGCGATCGTCACCCTCGAAGAGGGCAGCCAGATCGACGTGACGACGGGGCTCTAAGATGGCGTTGAAACAATATCGTCCGACGACCCCGGGCCAGCGCCAGCTGGTGCTGATCGATCGCAAGGATCTGCACAAGGGCGGTCCGGTGAAAGCATTGACGGAAGGCCAGCACCGCAACGGCGGCCGCAACAACACCGGCCGCGTCACCGTGCGCTGGCAGGGCGGCGGCCACAAACAGCGCTATCGCGTCATCGACTTCAAGCGCAACAAGGCCGATCAGCCGGCCAAGGTCGAGCGCCTGGAATACGATCCGAACCGCACCTCGTTCATCGCGCTCATCAAGTACAAGGACGGCGAGCTCGCCTACATCATCGCGCCGCAGCGTCTGTCGGTCGGCGATACCGTCGTCTCCGGTGACAAGGTCGACGTGAAGCCGGGCAACACGATGCCGCTCTCCGCGATGCCGGTCGGCACCATCGTGCACAACATCGAGCTGAAGCCGGGCAAGGGCGGGCAGATCGCGCGTTCTGCCGGCACCTATGCGCAGTATCTCGGCCGCGATGCCGGCTACGCACTGCTGCGCCTCAACTCAGGCGAAGTGCGCAAGGTTCTGCTGACCTGCAAGGCTTCGGTCGGTGCGGTGTCGAACCCGGACCACATGAACGAAGTGATCGGCAAGGCCGGCCGCAATGTGTGGAAGGGCAAGCGCCCGTCCGTGCGCGGCACGGCGATGAACCCGATCGACCATCCGCATGGT
>DATIVW010000015.1:0-12726 GCA_035465595.1 Rhizomicrobium sp.
TGGGCGTCTTTCTTCTCGGCCATGATGCTAACTTCCCTTCGAACGGTTGAACTGGTTCACCCCAATTTTCACTTCAGATCGCGTCCGCGCCGGTTTCCCCCGTGCGGATGCGGATGACTTCCTCGACATTGAGGACGAAGATCTTGCCGTCGCCGATGCGGCCCGTGCGCGCGGCCTTCTGGATGGCCTCTACGGCAGCGTCGAGATGCTGGTCGGCGATGACGATCTCGATCTTCACCTTCGGCAGGAAATCCACGACGTATTCGGCGCCGCGATAAAGCTCGGTGTGGCCCTTCTGGCGGCCAAAACCCTTGGCTTCCGTCACCGTGATGCCCTGGATGCCGACTTCCTGCAGGGCCTCTTTCACTTCATCGAGCTTGAAGGGTTTGATGATGGCTTCGATCTTTTTCATATGTGCTCCCGGCCCGGCGAGGGTTAGCCGCCAGGCTTCTTGTTAAGGAGTTAGCAGGGTTCGTGCCAAGCGTTGGCCCGGATATCCACAAGCCAAATCAGTGGGTTATCTGATCGCCTGTTCGGCATGTCGCGGATCAGCCTTCTATTCAGGCAGTTTGCCCAAAAAACAGGCGGTCGGGCCATGGGCCATTTTCCGCCACCGCCGGACCTTTGGCGCGTCGCCCTGCTTGATAATGTCGGCGCCATCCATCGCTTCGGGGAGATTGGATCATGTTGTTAGGCGGGGTGCTGAACAGCGTCTTTTCGGATGTTGCTGCGTCGCTGGTCCTGGTCGCCGGCGGGTTTCTCGTCGGCCGCTATCGCGAGCGGCGGCGGATGAAGGGGCGCGATCTCACGGAGTATGACTTCTATCCCTACACACGGACGCCGGAGAATTTCGCCGAATTCAGCCTCAAGGACTTCCGGCTCGGGATGCATCACTTCCTGCGCAATTCCGATCCGCGCGCGGCGCGGCAACTGATCTTCATCGGCGAGCAGAACAATGTGCGGCACGCGCTCGGGGAGGCGGATGCCGCGTCCTATGACAGGCTCCTGGCGAAATACCAGGGTGCGCACATCGCCAGCGACGCGCAGGATTTCCTGGAGAACTACCGCAACATCGCACGCCTGTTCGGGCGGACTTTCCAGAACATGGGCATCGAGGTTCTCATCCACGATCTTTCCAATCCCACGCACTCGATCGTCACCATTGAAAGCGGCGAGGTGACGGGCCGCACGCAGGGCATGGGCACCACGTCGCTTCTGGTCGATCTGATGCGGCGGGTGAACCTGAAACAGGACAAGCTGAACTACGAGCTCAACATCGGCGCGCGCCGCTTCAAATGCACGACGGTTCCGATCCAGCGCAAGGAGTTCGGCGTGGTGGGCGCGATCTGCATCAACATCGACATCAACTATATTCGCGACCACGTGCTGTCCTCGCCGGAGCGGATCGCGGAGTTCCTGCAGAACTATTGCCGCACTGACATGGTTCTGGACGAGAACATCCTCAGCAAGGAAGAATACAAGCGCGCGCTCGCGGGCAAGACGCATTTCCGCGATTTCCGCGTGCAGGCGGCGTGACGCGGGCAGGGCTGTTTTGTGGCGGCCGGTCTAGTTCCCGGTCCAGCCGGTTTCGATGAGTTTGGACGGGAATCTTGAGTGCTGGTCGCTGTCTTCCGTCAGCTTCCTGGCCGATTGGGAATTGGCCAGCGTCAAGTCGCTGTGGCATTCGGAAAAGATCGTGGTGCCATATTTCTTCTGCACAAAGGCGTTGAAGAGCTTGGCGGTGTCCCCGCTCTTCGCGCCCTGCGGCACGGGAAAATTGGCGCTGTAATAGAGCCCAGCCCGTCCGCCGCCATAGCAATACATGTAGTGCGTATCGGCGAGCGCCTGTGTACTCGCCAAAGCGGCGAGCGCGAATGCTGCGTATGCGACTCTGCTCATGACGACCTCCGGATGGGGCACGGTTGAGCGCAGTCTAGTTCAGCTCCAGCCCCTTGAGCGAGCCCTCGGCGCGCCAGTTTTCCAGCAGCTTGATGAAGGCGATGGAGCCTGCGCCGTAAGGGCCGTTGCGCACGGCAGCGACCGATGGCTTGCCCTCGTTGTTGTAGTAGCCCGGTGTGCATTCCTCGAGGAACTGCTGGCGCATCATCGCCACGTCGATGATGGTCTGCACCCACGCCTTCTCGGATTCTTCGGTGGGCTCGATGGTGCGCGCCTGGCGTTCGCCGGCCTGCTTGATGACATAGGCCATGTGCTGGCTCTGCGCGTTCAGCATGTGCGGGAAGTTCGCGGTGAAGCCCGACTGCGAGTTCGACACGATGAACAGGTTGGGGAAGCCGCGGGAGAAGAAGCCATGGAAGGTGGAGACGCCATCCTTCCACTTGTCGGTCAGTGACTGGCCGCCCTTGCCATACACTTCATAGCCCGAACGGCGCGCGTAGGACGTGCCGACCTCGAAGCCCGTGCCGTAGATCAGGCAATCGAGCTTGTATTCCTTGCCATTGGCGACGACGCCATTCTCGGTAATGCGGTCCACACCTCTGCCCTGTGTGTCCACCAGCGTGACGTTCGGGCGGTTGAACGTGGGCAGGTAATCGTCGTGGAAGCAGGGGCGCTTGCAGAACTGCCGGTAATAGGGCTTCAGCGACTCCGCGACGTTGGGATCGTTCACGATCGCTTCGGCGCGCGCGCGGATCTGCTCCATCTTGCGATAGTCGGCCAGTTCCAGAAGCTCGCCCGGATTCTGCGCGCCGGCCTTGGCGCTGCGATTGCGCGCGACGATGCCCAGATTGACGATGATGTCGGTCCAGCCATCGTTGACCATGTCCTCCTTCTGGGGAATGCCGCTGATGAGCGCGTTGAAATTGTCCATGCGCTCCTGCTGCCAGCCCGGCTGCAGCGACTTCGCCCATGTGGGATCGGTGGGCCGGTTGTTGCGCACGTCGATGGAGGAGGGCGTGCGCTGGAAGACGTAGAGATGTTTCGCGCCTTCGCCCAGGTGCGGGACGCACTGCACGGCGGTGGCGCCGGTGCCGATGATGCCGACGACCTTGTCTTTCAGCTTCGTCAGGCCGCCCATCGAGGTGCCGCCGGTGTAATCGTAATCCCAGCGCGAGGTGTGGAAGGAATGGCCCTTGTAGCTTTCCACGCCGGGAATGCCCGGAAGCTTGGGGCGATGCAGCGGGCCGTTCGCCATGATGACGAAGCGCGCGCGCATGGCGTCGCCCTTGTTGGTCGAGACGATCCAGCGCGCGGACTTCTCGTCCCAGCGCAGGTCCTTCACTTCCGTCTGGAAGACCGCCTTCTTGTAGAGATCGTAGTGCTCGCCGATGCGCTTGCAGTAGGCGAGGATTTCCGGCGCGCGGGTGTATTTCTCCACCGGCATGTAGCCGACTTCCTCGAGCAGCGGCAGGTAGATGTAGCTCTCGATATCGCAGGCCGCGCCGGGATAGCGGTTCCAGTACCAGGTGCCGCCGAAATCTCCGCCTTTCTCGACGATGCGGATGTCCGTCACGCCCGCTTCGCGCAGGCGCCCGGCCGCGAGAAGGCCGCCGAAGCCGCCGCCGATAATCAGGACTTCGGTTTCATCGGTGAGCGGCGCGCGGGTGACGGGCGCGACATACGGGTCTTCGAGATAATGGGCGAACTGGCCCTTCATCTCGACATATTGTTCGTTGCCGTCCTGCCGGATGCGTTTGTCGCGCTCGGCGCGATATTTGGCCTTCAGGGCCTTGGGATCGAAACCGAGATCGTCTTTGGTCGCCGCTTCGCTCATCGTCTACGTCTTCCGCCCTGAATGACTTTTTGTCAGATTGTCCAAAACAGGTCCTGCGTGCAAGCCTTTCGGCTAAAGGTAATCGCAGGTTTCCGCTGGGAGCGGAGGATAAATGTCCACGGCAAAACTCTTTGAACCGCTGGCGCTAACGCGCGGGCCCGCCATGAAGAATCGCTTCATGTTGGCGCCGCTCACAAACTGCCAGAGCCATGCTGACGGTCGGCTATCCGACGAAGAGTTCCGCTGGCTGACCATGCGGGCGGACGGCGGCTTCGCGCTGACCATGACCTGTGCTGCGCATGTGCAGGCGCGCGGGCAGGGCTTTCCGGGACAGCTCGGGATTTTCGGCGACCAGCATCTGGAAGGGCTGACGCGGCTCGCATCCGCCATCTGGGCGAAGGGCTCCATCGCCGCGGTGCAATTGCATCATGCCGGCAACCGCTCGCCGAAGGACCTTGTCGGCGACGTGGTGTGCCCGTCCGACGATCCGGCAACGGGCGCGCGGGCGCTGACGCTCGCGGAAGTCGAACAGCTTCGCGACGACTTCATCGCCGCCGCCAGGCGCGCCGAGCGCGCCGGCTTCGACGGTGTCGAGCTGCACGGCGCGCACGGATACATCCTTCTTGAATTCCTGTCGCCGAAGCTGAACCGGCGTGAGGACCGCTATGGCGGGAGCCTTGAGAACCGCGCGCGCATCATCTTCGAGATCATCGACGGCATCCGGCGCGAGTGCCGCGCCGACTTCCAGCTCGGCCTGCGCCTGTCGCCGGAACGCTTCGGCGTGCTGCTCCCGGAAATCCGCGACGTCGCCACCGAGGTGATGCGCCAGGGCAAGATCGACTATCTCGACATGTCGCTGTGGGACTACACCATCGAGGCGAAGGACGAGCATTTCGCGGGGCAGAAGCTGCTCGACATCTTCACGCAGATTCCGCGCGGCAATGTCCGCCTTGGCGTCGCGGGCAAGATCCGCGATGCGCAGGATGCCGTGAAAGTGATCGACGCGGGGTGCGATTACGCGCTGATCGGGCGGGCCGCGATCCTGAAGCATGATTTCCCGGAGCAGGTGCGGCGCAATCCCAACTACGCCTCGCCGCCGCTGCCGGTTTCGCCGGACTACCTGGCGCGCGAAGGGCTCAGCCCGAAGTTCGTCACCTATATGCGGACGTTCCCGGGTTTCGTGAGCGATGAAGCCGCGACACTCTCGCATGACGAGGTGATGGGTATGTGGATGAAGACGGATGGCTGAAATTCGCGCCGTCCTATTGAAACCGCACGAAAGCCTCGCGAAGGTGGGGACATGTCCGAGTTGAAATTCAATCCCGTCTTCGCCGGTTTGCCGACCACGATCTTCACGCACATGTCGGCGCTGGCAGCGAAGCACGGCGCGATCAATCTGGGGCAGGGCTTCCCGGACGAGGACGGGCCGCTGTCCATAAGGCAGGCGGCATCAAAGGCGTTGCTGGAAGGACCGAACCAGTATCCGCCGTCGCGCGGGCTGCTCCCGCTGCGCACCGCCATCGCGAAACATGCCAAGCGCTTCTACAACCTGGACTTCAACGCCGAGACGGATGTGCTGGTAACGAGCGGCGGCACGGAAGCCCTGACCGCTTCCATCATGGGATTGGCGGGGCCGGGCGGCGAAGTGGTGCTGATCGAACCGGCTTACGACTCTTACGGCCCCATCGCCGAAGCCGTCGGCGCGACGGTGAAGACGCTCAAGCTGTCTCCGCCGGAGTGGAAGCTGGACGAAGCGGCGCTTGCCGCCGTCGTCACGCCGAACACGCGCGTTTTGATGTTGAACTCGCCGCTCAATCCCATCGGCCGCGCGTTTACGCGCGAGGAGCTGGAGGGTGTGGGGCGCGTCATCGCCAAATCCAACGCCGTCGTGGTGTGCGACGAGGTCTATGAGCATCTGATCTTCGACGGGCGCCAGCAGATTCCGCTGATGACATTGCCCGGCATGCGCGAGCGCGTGGTGCGTGTGGGCTCGGCAGGCAAGATGTTCTCGCTCACGGGCTGGAAGATCGGCTGGGTGACGGGCGATGCGAAACTGATCGACCCCATCGCCAAGGCGCACCAGTTCATCACCTTCACCACGTCGCCCGCGCTGCAGCTCGGCGTCGCGCATGCACTCGAGCACGAACTGGATTTCACGCTGAACCTGACGAAGACTCTGCAGGGCAACCGCGACGTGCTGGCGGAAGGCCTGCGCAGGATCGGCTTCAAGACATTACCCTGCGAAGGCAGCTACTTCCTCACCGCCGACATCTCCGGCCTTACCAACGAGCCTGACATCGCATTCTGCGAGCGGCTGGTGGCGGAAGCGGGCGTCGCGCTGATCCCGCTGTCGCCGTTCTTCACCGGCGGCAAGCCGGATCATCTGGTCCGCTTCGCCTTCTGCAAAAAGCGCGCGCTTCTCCAAGACGCGCTGCAGCGCCTCTCGGCCTATTTCAAAGCACGCTAATCGTCAGAGCGTCGACCAGGCCCAGCCGGTGATGCGCCAGCCGGCGGCCGCTTTCACGGTCGAGAACGTGAACATGCCCTTCTCTGTCGTGGCTTTGCCTTTCACCTTGAAGGTCAGTGTGCTCGGCACCACGCCGTAGCCGTGGCTAGCATCCACTTTCTTGAAGCTCACGGGCGACAACGTGATGTGAAAATCGGAAACCTGTCCGGCCTTGAAGTCCGCGCCGAGATCCTGGTTCCATGCCGCGAACGAATGCCAGGTGAATGGCGAGAATTCGTCGATGATGGTGGGCGAGGGAGCAAAAGTTGCGGACGCTGTCTGCACGTCGCCCTTGTTCATGGCATCGATGAATTGCGAGAACGGCGCGAGAGCGGGCTCTTGCGCCGGTGCAGCCTGAACTGGTTGCGATGCCGCGATCAAAACGCCGCATGTCGCTGCGGCAAGCAGAATGGATTTCATATTGCCCTCCCCGAATGATGCGCTAACGATAGCGCAGCCACCGCGCCCTGTAACGCGCCAAATCAACATGGAATTTCCGATGACTAACATCGATCCCCGCACGCCCATCCTTGTCGGTGGCGCGCAGTTCACCCAGCGCACGGCGCGCGAGGGCAAGGTGGCCGAAAGCCTTTCGCCCATCGCGATGATGGAGAAGGTGGCGAAAGATGCGTTCGCCGACAGCGGCGCGGGCGGCAAGATCGCGGGCGCGGTCGACACGCTCGCGGTCGTGCGCTTCACCGCGGACTCGCCGGGCGAGCAGGGCCGCTTGCAGAAGCGCATGTTCCGCAACCCGCCGCTGTCGCTGGCGAACCGTCTCGGCGCGAAGCCGAAGCGCATGTTCTACACCGCCGTCGGCGGCAACACGCCGCAATGGCTGGTGAACCGCACGGCGGAAGAGATCGCGCACGGTACCTGCGATGTCGCGCTGCTCACGGGCGCGGAATACATCGCCAGCATGATCACGGCGATGAAGCAGGGCGTGAAGCTGGACTGGAGCGCCGATGCCGACCCCGGCAGCGATCCCGACGAGATCGGCGACATGCGGCCGGGCACCACGCCGTATGAATTGAAATACGGCCTGAATTTTCCGGTGAACGCCTATCCGCTGTTCGAGAACGGCTTGCGCGGGCAGGCCAAGCGCACGCCGCAGGAGCACCTCAAATGGCTGGGCGAATTCTTCTCGCCCTTCACCAAGGTGGCGTCCGAGAATCCCTATTCGTGGTTCCCCACCTATCGCTCGCCGGAAGAGATTTCGACGCCAAGCGAGAAGAACCGCTTCGTCGGCTTCCCCTACACCAAATATCTCAATTCCGTGATCGAAGTGGACATGGCGGCCGCCGTGGTGATGACGAGCGTAGCCAAGGCGCGCGAGCTCGGCATTCCGGAGTCCAAATGGGTGTTCCTGCATGGCTGCGCGGATGCCACCGACATCTGGAACGTGAGCGAGCGCGTGAACTACTTCTCCTCGCCCGCGATCCGCATGATCGGCAAGAAGGCGTTCGGCATGGCGGGCAAGTCGATCAGGGACATCGACTTCATCGATCTCTATTCCTGCTTCCCCAGCGCGGTGGAGATCGGCTGCAAGGAACTCGGCATCGCAACGGACGACAAGCGCGGCCTCACCATCACCGGCGGGCTTCCCTATTTCGGCGGCGCGGGCAACGACTACGTCATGCACTCCATCGTGATGATGATGGACAAGGTGCGGGGCAAGCCGGGATCGTTCGGCCTGTGCACGGCGAATGGCTGGTACGTCACCAAGCACTCCGCCGGCATCTACTCGACCACGCCGACACAAGGCGCCTGGAAGCGCGAAGATCCGAAGTCCTATCAGAAGGAAATCGACGCCGAGCCGCATCCCGAAGTGATCGAACGGCCCGAAGGCAAGGCGACAGTGGAAACCTACACCGTCGTCACCGACCGCAAGGGCAAGCGCTTCGGCATCATCGTGGGCCGCGACGCGCAGGACCGCCGCTTCCTCGCCAACACCCTGGACGACGACGCGACGCTCGACTGGATGATGCGGGAGGAGATTTTGGGACGTTCCGGAAAAGTCACACCGGGTGATCACAATCTGTTCGAGTTCAAGTGAGAACACGATGAGCGAGATACACGGCTTTGCGAAACCCGGCTTCGAAGCGGTTCGCGATACCTTCAAGGGTAACTTCGACAGCGGCGCGGACATCGGCGCGTCCTATTGCGTGACGAAGGACGGCGAAACGGTCGTCGATCTGTGGGGCGGATATGCCGACGCGGCGAAGACGAAGCCGTGGGTGAAGGACACGATCATCAACGTCTATTCCACCACCAAGACGATGACGGCGCTGACCGCGCTGTTGCTGGCGGATCGCGGATTGATCGACTTCAACGCGCCGGTCGCGAAGTACTGGCCGGAATTCGCCGCGAACGGGAAGGGCGCCATCACCGTCGCGCAGCTCATGTCTCATTCCGCCGGTCTGTCCGGCTGGAAGGAGAAGATCAGCAAGGAAGACCTCTACGATTGGGACAAGGCGACCTCGCTGCTTGCCGCGCAGTCGACGTTCTGGGAGCCGGGCACCGCGCCGGGCTATCACGCGCTGACGCAGGGCTATCTCGTGGGCGAAGTCATCCGCCGCGTCACCGGCAAGAGCATCGGCACAGTGTTTCGCGAAGAGATCGCTAAACCGCTGGGTGCCGATTTCTGGATCGGCCTGCCCGCATCGGAAGACGATCGCGTCGCCGAGCTCATTCCGCCGCCGCCGGGCGAGGGCGTGGAGGATGGTCCGCAGCAAAGCGAAATCCTGAAGAACATGGCCACCAATCCGGGCATCCACGTACACGAAACCAAAACGCGCGCATGGCGCGGCGCGGAGATCCCCGCGGCGGGCGGCACCGGCAATGCGCGCTCGGTGGCGGAGATACATACCATCCTCGCCAATAGCGGCGTCGCGAAAGGCAAGCGCTTCATGTCGGAAGCCGGCGCGCGCAAGGCGCTGGAATTCCAGATCGAGGGACGCGATCTCGTCATGGGCGTGCCGGCGCGTTTCGGCCTGGGCTTCGGCCTTGCCGGCGGCCTCTTGCCGTTGCCCAATCCCAATTCGATGTTCTGGGGCGGCTATGGCGGCTCGATCGTCGTCATCGACTACGATGCGCGCACGACGCTGTCCTACGTGATGAACGTGATGCACGGCACGACGACGGGCGACATGCGCGCGCTCGGCCTTGCGATGGCGACCTGGCAGGCGCTGACGGCATGAGCGCGAAAATCTACATGGTGCGTCACGGCAAGGCCGAAGCAGGCTTCGGCGGCGCGATGGATCCGGGACTCGACGCGCTCGGGCGCGAGCAGGCCGCAACGGTCGCGCAGAAGCTGAAAGGCATCGGCCCGCTCTCCATTCTCTCCAGCCCGCTGGCGCGCGCGCAGCAGACAGCTGCGCCGCTCGCCAAGCTGTGGAGCCGGACACCTGTCATCGAACACGCGGTGGCGGAAATCCCCTCGCCCAATCTCGGCTCGCTGGAAGCGCGCGCGGTGTGGCTGCGCAAGCTCATGCAGAGCTCATGGCGCGACGTGAATCCGGAGCTGGCCAGCTGGCGCGAGCACTGCATCGCCACCGCCGCCGCGATCGGCGAGGACACGGTGATCTTCTCGCACTATGTCGCGATCAACGTGCTCGCGGGCGCGGCCACGAAAGACGATCGCGTCGTGGTGTTCTCGCCCGACAATTGCTCTGTGACGGTTCTTGAAGCCGACGGCACATCGCTGCGCCTGATCGAAAAGGGCATTGAAGCGCCGCTGACGAAGGTGAATTGAGCCGCGCCGCTCCCTCCTTCCTTGTTATGGCCCGCAAAAGCGGGCCACCCCGTTGACGTCTTCTCTGCCGCCCGCAGAATGATCCGAGTTTTTTGCTTTCGAGAGCGTGTTTTACGCCCACCTGGGTGGCCCGCTTTTGCGGGCCATGACAAGTAGAGATAGCGATGGCGAACGAACCTCACGAAATGACGGCGCACGAACTCTCCCGCGCCTATCACGATGGCGATCTGTCGCCGGTGGAAGTGGCGGAGGCGTGCCTTGGCCGCATCGAGGCGTTGGACAGCGAGATCAATGCCTTCTGCCTCACCGACGCGCACGTCACGATGGCGCAGGCCGAAGCGAGCGTGAAGCGCTGGCAGGAAGGCGATCCGCTGTCGCCGCTGGATGGCGTGCCGGTCGCGGTGAAGGATCTGCTGGTCACCAAGGGCTGGCCCACGCGGCGCGGCTCGCTCACCGTGGATCCCAAGGGGCCGTGGGAAGAAGACGCGCCGACCGTAGCGCGGCTGAAGGAAGCCGGCGCGGTGCTCATCGGCAAGACCACCACGCCGGAGTTCGGCTGGAAGGGCTGCACGGATTCGCCGCTCACCGGCATCACGCGCAATCCGTGGAACAAGGACAAGACGCCGG
Source organism: Rhizomicrobium sp. (assembly GCA_035465595.1). Lineage (GTDB taxonomy): Bacteria > Pseudomonadota > Alphaproteobacteria > Micropepsales > Micropepsaceae > Rhizomicrobium. Next base: position 10,618 of record DATIVW010000015.1, read on the forward strand.
GCGGATCGTCGGGCGGTTCGTCGGCCGCGCTCGCGGCGCGCTTCTGCCCGCTGGCGCTGGGCACCGATGGCGGCGGCTCCATCCGCATCCCGGCCAGCTTCACCAACACTTATGGATTGAAGCCGAGCTTCGGCCGCGTCGCCGCCTATCCGCTGTCGCCCTTCGGCACCGTCGCGCATGTGGGGCCGATGAGCCGCACGGTGAAGGACAGCGCGATGCTGATGAATATCATCAGCAAGCCGGACGCGCGCGACTGGTTCAACCTGCCTTACGAGCCGACGGACTATGCGGCGGAGCTGGAGCAATCGCTGCGCGGCAAGCGCATCGCATGGTCGCCGCGCCTCGGCTGGGTGAAGAAGATCGTGCCGGAAGTCGAGGAGCTCGCCGCAAAGGCCATCAAGCGCTTCGAAGCGATGGGCGCGCATGTGGAGGAGGTCGATCCGCCGGGCGGCGCCGAAGCAGGCGCTATTTTCCAGAAGCTGTGGTGGTCCGGCGCGGGCTTCGCGCTGGGCGACCTGCCGGAGGGGCAGAAGGCGAAGCTCGATCCGGGTCTGCGCAAGATGGTGGAAGAGGGCGTGAAGATCGACAAGAAGGCCTTCATGCAGGCCACCGCGGCGCGCGGGAGCCTCGGCAGCCGGATGCGCGTGTTCATGGAGAAATACGATTTCCTCGTCACGCCGCAGGTGGCGACGCCGGCCTTCGAGGTCGGCAAGCTGTCGCCGCTGGATGATGACGGCCGCGCCTGGATGGAATGGTCGCCCTTCACCTATCCGTTCAACCTGACGCAGCAGCCGGCCGCGAGCGTGCCGTGCGGCTTCACCAGGGACGGATTGCCGGTTGGGCTTCAGATCGTGGGCCGCATGTTCGACGACGAGGGCGTCCTCGTCGCCAGCGCCGCTTACGAAATGGCCGATCCGCACTATGAGAAGGTGCCGGAAGGGTTTTGACTCAACTCACCCTCTCCCCCTTCAGGGGGAGAGGGCAGGGTGAGGGGGACTCTCAACCGGCACTCTCTTCAAACATCACGGGCGCTGCACCGCCCCAACCCTCTCCCCCTCAAAGGGGGAGAGGGAGAAGTTAGATGTTGCGTTCGCGTCCTCTTTCCGTATTCTCCGCCGCCATGAAATTCGTGACCACCATTGCGCGACGCCGTAGCTCCTCCCGAGGGGTTGCGTAGACGCGCGTGTGAACGCGAGTTGTTTCGAAGCCCCGCCGGAAACGCGGGGCTTTTTTTATTGCCCATCGCGCCCGGCCGAACGGAGAGTGCGATGCAGTTGGATCGCCTGAGTGCCAGCGTGGAAGAGGCGAGCCTGAACGCCTGGCCCGCGCTCAAGGAGATTTTCTACGACGGCTGGCTGATCCGCCTCGCCAATGGCGAGACGCGCCGCACCAACTCCGTCAACGTCATCGGCAGCGGCACGCGCGCGCTGGACGAGAAGATCGCGCATTGCGAACGCATCTACGCGGCGCACGATCAGCCCGCATATTTCCGCATCCGCTCCATCGACGATCCGCTGCTGGAAGATGTCCTGGAGCAGCGGGGCTATCGCGCCGAGGACGACACGAAGACGCTGTTCATGGACTTCGCCGTGACGCCGCCCGAGACATCCCCCCGCGCCATCGAGATTCGCGAAGGCGCGCCGACGGAGGAATGGCTCTCAGCGCATGCCCGCTTCTCCGGCCGGCCCCCGCCGAAGGACGACACGCGGCGTCATCTGCTGAACCTCGTGGCGCTGCCCATCGCCTTCGCCGCCGCGCGCGACGACAGCGGCAGGATCGTATCGGTGGCCTATGGCGCGCTGCACGACCGGCTGGTCAGCCTGCAATGGGTGGCGACTGATCCTGCGCAAAGACGGCAGGGGCTTTCGCGGGCAACCTTGAGCGATCTTCTGATGTGGGCCGAAAAGCGCGGGGCGGAAGGAGCCTGCCTTCAGGTCGTTGCGGGCAATCGCCCAGCGGTTAAGCTGTATGAGAGCATGGGCTTCTCACGCGAGCTTTACCGCTATCACTACCGGGTTTTATGAGCCACGAGATCCTCACCGTCGCGCAGTGCTACGAGGCCGACAAGTTCGCCGACGGCAAGGGCGTGCGCACGCTGATCCTGATGGA
>DATIVW010000016.1:0-8046 GCA_035465595.1 Rhizomicrobium sp.
ATGCGGACGGTGATGTCGTCGATGACCAGCATGGTGGCGGGTGCATACAGCGCCCGGCGGCCAAACGGCAAGCGCGCCTAATCGTCCGCCGGCTCGTCCCGGATCATGTTCGCCGCGAGCTTCGGGCGGCGGTCTACGTTCAATGTAAAGATGTCCGGCCGTGCGTAATGTCCCACCACGTCGAGATCGTATTTGGCGCGCGCGAGCTTTCCGAGATCGATGTCGGCAGCAAGGATGGCTTCGCGGCCATAGACGGGCGCGACGATCTCTTCGCCGAGCGGTCCATAGATCGCGCTGCCGCCGCGGATAAGAACGGTGTCCGGCGCATCTCCCTGGATCGGCGCATAGTCGGCCGGCGCATCGGCGCGCGTCATATATTGTACCGCCGACAGAACATAGCAGCGGCCCTCCAGCGCGATGTGGCGCATGGTGGCCTGCCAGCCGTCGCGATCGTCCACCGTCGGCGCGCAGTAGATTTCCACGCCCTGCGCATACATCGCCATGCGCAGCATCGGCATGTAGTTCTCCCAGCAGATCACCGCGCCCACGCGGCCGAGCGGCGTCTGTGTCACCTCCAATGTCGAGCCGTCGCCCATGCCCCACACCAGCCGTTCCATCGCCGTTGGCATCAGCTTGCGCCGCCGCCCGATCAACGCGCCGTCCAGACCGAAATGCAGCACCGCGCAATAGAGCGTTCCGCCATCGCGCTCGATCGCGCCGGTCACCAGGTGGATCTTGAGTTTCGCCGCCAGCTTTGCGATGCGCGCGGCTTCGGGGCCATCCAGCGTGATGGCGGAATCGAAATAGCGGCGGAACTGGTCGCGCCCGCCTTCGCTGCGCGATCCCATGCGCGCACCGAAATCGATGCCCTTGGGATAGCCGCCCACGAAGGCTTCGGGAAACAGCGCAAGCTCGGCCCCCTGGCGCGCGGCGTCCTGCGCGAGACGTTCCATCTTCGCCAGCGTGGCTTCGGTGTCGAACAGAACCGATCCGGCCTGTATGACGGCAACGCGAACCATGCGATCCTCCTCTTAAGCGGCGTATATCTAACAGGTTTTGGGCGCCGCTTGCCCTTCCGCCGGGGCGCTTCTATAAGGCCCGCAAATTCCCCACCTGGAGCAGAGAAATGGCCGTTGAGCGCACGCTTTCCATCATCAAGCCGGACGCCACCAAGCGTAACCACACCGGCGCCATCATCGACCGTTTCGAGAAGGCGGGCCTCAGGGTCATCGCCTCCAAGCGCATGCAGCTTTCCACGGCGCAGGCGGAAGCCTTCTACAACGTCCACAAGGCGCGCCCCTTCTTCAAGAGCCTCTGCGAGTTCATGACCTCCGGCCCCGTCGTCGTGCAGGTGCTGGAAGGCGACAACGCCATCGCCAGGAACCGCGAAGTGATGGGCGCCACCGATCCGTCGAAGGCCGCGCCCGGAACGATCCGCAAGGACTTCGCGGAATCGATCGAGGCGAACTCGGTCCACGGTTCGGACGCGCCGGAAACCGCCGCGCATGAAATCCGCTTCTTCTTCTCCGGCCTCGAACTGGTTGGATAAGGCATTGTAGACCCGAGACCCGAACGATGGACTTCGCGATGAAAGACAAGGTTGTTGTCGTCACGGGGGCCACGTCGGGGATCGGGGAAGTCGCCGCCGACCGGCTGGCGCAGAAGGGCGCGCGCATCGTTTTCATCGCGCGCGACCGTGAACGCGGCGAGGCTGCGCGCAAGCACTTCCGCGCCATCGCGGCCCAGTCCGATCACACGGTGCATTACGCGGATTTGACGAAACTCGCCGACCAGAAGCGCGTGGCAAAGGAGATCGCGGACAGCGAGCCGCAGATCGACGTTCTCATCAACAACGCCGGCGCGATGTTCAGCTCGCGCAAGGTGACGGACGACGGCCTGGAGAAGACCTTCGCGCTGAACCACATGTCCTATTTCACGCTCACCAACATCCTGCTCGACCGGCTGAAAGCGACGCCCGGCGCGCGCATCGTTTCCACCGCCTCGGATGCGCACAAGGGCGCCAGGCTGAATTTCGACGACCTGCAGTCGGAGAAAAGCTATTCGCCATTCGGCGTCTATGGCCGCTCCAAGCTGATGAACATCCTGTTCACGCGCGAGCTCTCAGGGCGGCTGGCGGGAACCGGGGTCACGGCGAACTGCCTGCATCCCGGCTTCGTCGGCACGCGCTTCGGCGACGAGAGCGGGGGCCTGATGTCGTGGGTCATCAAGCTCGGCAAGAATTTCGCGCTGACGCCGGAGCAGGGCGCCGAAACGATCATCTACCTCGCCTCTTCCGACGACGTCGCCGGAAAAACGGAGGGCTACTATTACAAGAAGGAGCTTGCCCGGCCCTCGAAGGAAGCGCAGAGCGACGTGGACGCGAAACGCCTGTGGGACGTTTCGGCCAGGATCGCAGGAGTGGGTTTCTGATGAGCAATGCGCGCAAGAAGGAATTGCTGCGGGAATACAAGGAAATGCGGCAGCGCGCCGGTATCTTCGCCGTGGTCTGCGGCGAGCAGCGCTGGATCGGCACGTCGCGCAACCTCGACAAGCAGCAGAACTCGCTATGGTTCGCGCTCCGGCTCAACGGCTTTCCCAACGCCGACGTGCAGAAGGCCTGGAACGCAAGCGGCGCCGATGCCTTCACCTATGAAGAGCTGGAGGAAGTGAAGGACGACAACGCGCTCATCATCGGCGAGCTGCTGAAGGAACGCAGCGCGGCATGGCGCAAGGAGATGGGCGCCGACAAGCTGGTCGGCTAGGCAAAGACCGCGCGGCCGCCTTCCAGCTTCACTTTACCTTCAGCGACCAGCTTCAGTGCTTCGGGATAGATCTTGTGCTCTTCCACTAGGATGCGCGCGGCCAGTGTCTCCGCCGTGTCGCCGGGAAGCACCGGCACCGCCGCCTGCGCGATGGTCGGCCCACTATCCAGTTCCGGCACGATGAAATGCACCGTGCAGCCGCTTTCCTTCACGCCGGCGTCTAACGCCTGCTGATGCACGCGAATGCCGGGGAACAGCGGCAGGAGCGAAGGATGGATATTGAGAAGCTTGCCTTCCCATGTCCTGGCGAACCATTCGGAATGGATGCGCATGAAGCCCGCCTCGGCGACGAGATCGATCTTGGCCTCGCTCAGCGCCGCGTCGATGGCGCGGTCGAATTCTTCGCGGCTTGCGTAATTCTGGTGCGGGATGACGCGCGACGGAATTCCCGCGTTCTGCGCCACGCACAAACCGGCGGCGCCTTCCTTATTGGAAATGACGAGCGCGATTTCGGCCGGATAGTCCGGCGCTTTCGCGGCATCGATCAGCGATTGAAGATTTGAGCCTCTGCCGGAAATGAGAACGGCGACGCGAACGCGGCTCACAGCTTCAGCGCGCCCTTGTAGCGGACCTTCGCTTCGCCATCGCCCTTCACGAGATGGCCGATGCGCGTGGCGCGTTCGCCGCTTTCCTGGAAGGCGTCGATCACATGACCTGCGCTTTTCTCGGAAACCACCGCGATCAGGCCCAGTCCGCAGTTGAAGGTGCGCAGCATCTCGCGTTCCTCGATGCCGGCCGACTTCGCCATCCAGCCGAACACGGGCGAGGGCGTCCATGACGAAAGATCGATCTCCGCGTCCAGCCCGTCCGGCAATGCGCGCGGCAGGTTCTCGGTGATGCCGCCGCCGGTGATGTGCGCGAAGCCTTTCACGCCGCCGGCGCGGATCGCCTCGAGGCCACTCTTTATATAAAGCCGCGTCGGCGCCAGCAGCGCTTCGCCCAGCTTGCGGGACTTGTCGAACGGGGCAACCGCGTCCCATGCCAGTCCTGCATCGCTCACCACCTTGCGCACCAGCGAATAGCCGTTGGAATGCACGCCGCTGGACGCAACCCCGATCAGCACGTCACCGGCGACCATGTCATGCGTTTTGGGCAGGACATGACCGCGTTCCACTGCGCCCACCGCGAAACCCGCCAGATCGAAATCGCCCTTGGCATAAAGGCCCGGCATTTCCGCCGTCTCGCCGCCGACCAGCGCACAGCCGCTTTCCTTGCAGGCCCGCGCGATGCCTTCGATCACCGTCGCCGCATCGTCCACGTCCAGCTTGCCGGTTGCATAATAGTCGAGAAAGAAAAGCGGCTCCGCGCCCTGCACGATGATGTCGTTCACGCACATCGCGACGAGATCCTGGCCGATGCCGGAAAACAGCCTGGTCTCGATGGCGATCTTCAGCTTGGTTCCCACGCCATCGGTCGAGGACACGAGAATGGGGTCCCTGAACCCCGCCGCCTTCAGATCGAACAGGCCGCCAAAGCCGCCAAGGTCCGCATCCGCGCCCGTGCGCCGGGTTGCCTTCGCGGCGGGGGCGATGCGGTCCACCAGCGCGTCGCCGGCATCGATATCGACGCCGGAGTCCTTGTAGGTGATGCCGTTGCGGCCGGAGGTCATGGAATCCCGAGGGTGGCGCGACCGCTCCGTTTAAGCAGGCCACCCCGGCATGACAAGCCGCAAACTTGGCGCAGGAGCGTCGTTTCCTGTGGCTTTCCAGCGCTTTCGCGAAATGACCGGCCCTCTTATATTGCACCGGTCTTGAGGGTCCCCATGCGCCATATCATTGCCGCCGCTGCCGCTTTGGCTTTTCTGGCTCTAGCGCCGCTTTCTCCTGCCGCGGCCGCGCCGGCCGATCCGTTTACCGTCAACAACATCCCCGTGGATGCGACCGCGGCTTCGGCGGTCGAAGCCCAGAACATCGCCATCAATTCCGGCAAGGCGCGCGCCTGGCAGATGGTCCTCAGGCGGCTCCTCAAGCCCGAAGACATCGCCAAGGTTCCGGCGCTGGACGATGTCGCGCTGACACGGCTGATCGCCAGCTACCTGCCGCAGAACGTGAAGCGCTCCACCACGCGCTATGTCGCCAGCATGACCTACGCGTTCAATCCGGCGGCGGTGCGCCATCTGCTGCGCTCGGTGAACATCGCCTATTCCGACGCGCAGACTCATCCGATCCTGATCCTGGCCCTGTCGCCACGCTGGGCGGGGCGCTCGCCCTGGGCCGCGGCATGGGCGACGCCGCTTTACTCGCATGCGGCGCTGCCGCTGGTGCTGCCTTATGGCGATGCGCTCGACCAGGGCACGCTGGCCAACACCGACATGAACAGCACGACATGGCAGGACGTGGAACCATCGGCGTCGCGCGTGAAGGCCGAAGAAGCGGTGATCGCGCAGCTCAATGTCGCGGGCGGACAGACGATCGTGAAACTGAAACGGCTCGGCCTCGGCGCTTCACCGCCGATCCCCGATGTCACCGTGCCGGGAACGCCGCCGGGCAATCTGAAGGCTGTCGCCGCCGCAACCGCCGCGGCGATCACGTCCTATTGGAAGACGCGGACCGCGATCGACTACAGCAAGCGCGCCCGCCTTACCGCCGATGTCACCATCGATTCGCTTTCGCAATGGGGCACGTTGCTGTCGCGCCTGGGCGCCATCCCCACGCTGACCGACGTCGCGGTGAACGCGATGGACACCGGCATGGCGCGGCTCTCGCTCACCTATGTCGGCACCGCCGACCAGCTGCGCGACAGCCTCGCGCAACAGAAAGTCGATCTCACGCAGAAGAGCGCCGGTGGCACCTACTCGCTCGATCTGCAGGACACCGACGCCAGCACGACGGCCGGGCAGTGATCTTCCTTCTGCGCAACATCCCCAACATCCTCACCGCGCTGCGGCTTGCCGGATCGCCCACGCTCGTCGCGCTGCTCTGGCGGGGGCATGATTATGCGGCGCTGATCGTGTTCGCGGCCGCTGCCGTCACCGATGCGCTGGACGGCTATCTCGCGAAGCGTTTCAACCTGCAGACGCGCTTCGGCCGCTATCTCGACCCGGCCGCCGACAAGCTCCTGATGCTCACCTCCTTCGTGGCGCTCACCATCCTGGGCGTCACGCCGGTGTGGCTGACGGCGCTGGTCATCACGCGCGATGCCTGCATCGTGCTGGGGATCGGCCTGGCGCATCTGTGGGCGCTGCCGCTGCGCGCGACGCCGAGCTTGCTGGGCAAATGCAGCACCGCCGTCCAGGTGATCTATGTCGGCCTGATGCTTTTGCTGCTGACCTTCGACATCAAGGCGCGCATCCTGACCAACTTCGCGGAGATCGCGGTCGCGGCGTTCACGCTCGCCTCCGGTCTGGGCTATGCGCAGATGTGGCTTCGCGCCGCCACGCATGCGCGCCGCACGGCCTGATCTTGCCCAGACAGCTTCCTCTGCCGCTCGGTTTCCGCACCGTTTTCACGCGCGAGGATTTTGTCCCGTCGCTGGCGAGCGCGCCCGCGCTGGCGCTCATCGATTCCTGGCCGAACTGGCCGGTCGCGGCGGCGGCGCTGCATGGTCCGTCCGGATCGGGCAAGTCCCATCTCGCGGCCATCTGGCAGGCGCAGTCGAATGCGCAAATCGTTTCGGCCAAGGAATTGAGCGGCGGCGTCGCGCATGATCCCGCGCTGCCGCTGATCGTCGAGGACGTTGACTCCGCGCATGTGAGCCCGGCGCGCGACGCCGCGCTGTTCGGGCTGCTCGAACGGGCGCAAGTCGCAGCGCCGGTGCTTCTCACCGGGCACGAGCCGCCACCGGCATGGAAAACGTCGCTGCCCGATCTCGCGTCGCGCTTTTCCGCGCTGCTGGCGTTTCCGCTCTGGGCACCGGACGACGAGCTTCTGGCCGCCATCGCGCGCAAGCTGTTCAACGACCGCCAGCTCGCCGTGCCGGATGCCGTCATCGCACGGATGGTCACCTCGCTGGAGCGCAGCCCGGCCGCCATGCGCGATTTCGTGGCGAGGGCCGACGAGCGGGCACTCTCCGAGGGCAGGGCGATCACCCTTGCCCTGGTCCGGGAGATGCTGGCGGCGGCGCCGTCATCGCCATGACACGGTAATGTTTATCCTCTAGGATTCCTGTGTCCCCCACCGTGCGGAACATGGCTAAGCCTCGGTTACATATGGAAGTTTCGGTTTCTTCGGCCCTCGGGGCGCTGTCTTTGGACGCCCCGGAAACCGCGGCTGCGCCCGCGCCGGTTCCCGCCGTCGACATGGCCTCGCCGGACCGCTTCGTGAACCGGGAACTCTCCTGGCTGGCGTTCAACCGGCGCGTGCTGGAGGAAGCGCAGAATTCCCGCCACCCGCTGCTGGAGCGGCTGCGCTTCCTGTCGATCTCTGCCTCCAACCTCGACGAGTTCTACATGGTCCGCGTCGCGGGCCTCAAAGGCATGGTCGCCGCCGGCGTCGCCACCGCGAGCGATGACGGCCATACGCCCGCGCAGCAGCTGGCGCGCGTCGAGGAAGTTGCCGGCAAGCTGATCGGTGACCAGCAATCCATCTGGATGCAGCTTCGCGTGGAGTTGCGCGAGGCCGGCATCGCGGTGATCGGTCCGGAGGAACTTTCTGGCGCCGATCGCGAATGGCTCGACAAGGAGTTCCGCGAGCAGATCTTTCCGATCCTGACGCCGCTGGCGCTGGATCCGGCGCATCCGTTCCCGTTCATTCCCAATCTCGGCTTCACGCTGGCGCTGCAGCTCACGCGCAAGAAGGACAACAAGCCGGTCAAGGCGCTTCTGCCGGTGCCGCCGCAGCTGCAGCGCTTCATCAAGCTTCCCGGCGGCAACGGCCATGTGCGCTTCATCGCGCTGGAAGACGTCTTCGCCATCAACATGGCCAGGCTGTTCCCCGGCTACACGCTGAACGGCTCGGGGCTTTTCCGGAGTCTTCGCGACAGCGACGTGGAAGTGGAGGAAGAGGCGGAGGATCTCGTCCGCCTGTTCGAGACGCTGCTCAAGCGCCGCCGCCGCGGTTCGGTCATCCACATGAAATGCGCCGCCGCCATGCCCGAAGAGCTGCGCCGCTTCATCGCCGATCATTTGTCGCTGAAGAAATCCGAGCTCGTCATCGTCGATCACATGATGGGCATCTCGGACATGAAGCAGCTCATCGTGCCCGAGCGGCAGGATCTGCAGTTCAAGCCCTACAACGCGCGCTTCCCCGAGCGTATTCGCGATCACGGCGGCGACTGCTTCGCGGCG
>DATIVW010000017.1:0-2100 GCA_035465595.1 Rhizomicrobium sp.
TCGACGCCATGACACATGTTCAAGTCAATGCGCCGCCACCGCCGCAGGGGTCGATGGCAAGCAAAGACCCCGCGCCGCCGACGTTCGGTTCGACGGTTCAGTTCATCATCGCCGCGTCTTTCGACACCGGACCCGGCTGGGTGCTGAAATATTTCAAGGGGCCAAGCGGTTCGAAAGGTCTCCTGAACGGCGGCAAGACAAACACAGATACCTTGATCATTGCCTTCTCGCCGGGCAAACCCATCTCATCCAGAAGCCTGATGGATACAATCCAGAGATTGTCCGATGCAAAGGAGGCACATAACATAGCCGACCGCGATTTGGCCGTCGCCAAGGCGAAGCTGAGTGCCCTAACAAAGGGCCCTAAGGCCAGCAAGCTGGAAAACGATATCGCACAGGCACAAGCCCGCCGCGCTAGCCTTGAGGCACAAATCGCTAGACTCGAAATGCAACGAAGCGAATTGGCGGCAACTCAGGACGACCAAAACACTCTTTCTAGAGCGAACGCAGCCGCGCAGGCGCAGGCGTTCACGACAAACATCATTCTGCAAAATCTTGCCGGGGAGATTCACTGACCGGTGCCTCGCGGAGCAATATGAATCAATTGGAGAGGCCGGGAGCGATCCCGGCCCTTGCTTTTACGCCGCCGCGGCTTCCGGCTTGCCCTGCGCGCCTTCAACAGGCTTGCACGGCAGCACGACATAGGCGCGCGCGCCCCGGCCCTGCTCGCTTTCGAGCCAGGCGCGACCGCCATGCAGCTCGGTCAGGCCGCGCACGAGCGCCAGCCCCAGTCCCGTTCCGCCGCCCTGCCGGTCGTAGCGATTGTCGACCTGGCTGAACGGCTTGAAGATCTTGTCCAGCTTGTCGCGCGGAATGCCGGGGCCGTTGTCCTCGACCATGATCTGGAAGTCGCCGCTGCGCGAGCGCGAGGCGACCACGCCGATGCGCCCGCCTTCCGGCGTGAACTTCACGGCGTTGGACACGAGGTTGATCAGAATCTGTTTCAACGCACGCTCGTCCGCGAACAATTCCGGCGCATCGGGGCTCACCTCGATGACGAGCTCCTGGCGGCGTTCGCGCGCCTTGACGGCGATGATCTTGAGCGCGGCTTCCAGCGTCTTCTTGGCTTCCAGCTGGCAGGCATCGATTTCCATGCGCCCGGCCTCGATCTTGGCCACGTCGAGCAGGTCGTTGATGAGGCTGAGCAGGTGCGAGCCGGAGGAATGGATGTCGCCCGCATATTCCTTGTAGCGCGGCGAGCCGGCGGGGCCGAAGCATTCCTTCTCGATGATTTCGGAGAAGCCGAGAATGGCGTTCAGCGGCGTGCGCAGCTCGTGGCTCATGTTGGCGAGGAACGCGGTCTTGGAAGCGTTGGCGGTTTCCGCCTCGAAGCGCTTGCGCAGGGCTTCGTCGCGCGCCTCTTCCAGCTCGCGCGCAAGGTCTTCGACCTCGAAGCGCAGGCGGGAGTCTTCATCGAGGCGCCGGGTGAGCTTGCGGCCGTCGAAGAAGAGCTGGCAGGCGAAGGCCGGCAGCACGGCCGCGGTGATCAGGTCGATCCAGAATTCGCCGAAGGCAAAGCGCAGCGAGGCGAGGATCACCACCGGCAACACGGCGGCAAGGAACATGTCCATGTGGCTCGCGCAGCGCACGATGAGCCACGCCAGCGCGCAAATGACCGCGCCGGCAAGGAAGATGTGGTTGAGTGCGTTGCCGTGCTCCCAGAGCAGCCACGGCGTCAGGCCCCAGGCGCAGCTGATCGCGACCTGGAAGCCGATGAAACGCGTGAACCAGGGCTGGAGCTTCGCGGAGTCGGTGTGCGAGAGCGTATCGCGGCGATAGACGTCGCTGAGATTGGAACCGCCGAACGCGATCGCGCCGACAAGTACCGGCAGCGCCGCCGCCATCCAGAAGGAGTTGTGGCCGAAGTAGCCGACGGCGCTCGATGTCACGAACCCGACCCACAGCGCCCAAGCCGGCGAAACGAAGCGGCCCGAGCGCGCGACTTCGGCGATCAAATCCAATTGAGATTTGAGTACGCGTACGTCGGCCGTCCTTTGCACGCGCAGTCGCTGACCGTAGCCCACGGCAAAACCCTGTTTA
>DATIVW010000018.1:0-16315 GCA_035465595.1 Rhizomicrobium sp.
CTGATGCAGAAGACGCTGGCGTCCTATCGCATCGGCGTCACCATCACCGGCGTGAAGATGCAGAACGTGGACACGCCCGACCAGGTGCGCGACGCCTATCGCGACGTGCAGGCCGCGCGTGCCGACCAGGAGCGCATGCGCAACGAGGCGGAGGCCTACGCCAACAAGATCATTCCCGAAGCGCGCGGCGAAGCGGCGCAGATCGTCCAGCAGGCGGAAGCCTATCGCCAGAAGGCCATCGCTGAAGCGAGCGGCGAGGCCAAGAGGTTCGACAGCGTCCTCGCCGAATACCGCAAGGCGCCCGAGGTCACCCGCAAGCGCATGTATATCGAGACGATGAGCCAGGTTTATGGCGGCGTGAACAAGGTGATCGTGGACGAGAACGCTGCGAAGAACATTATCCCCTATCTGCCGCCGCAAACGCTCGGCAAGGCGCCGCCCGAAAGCGTGACGGTCACCGCGCCGTCCGCGGCCGCATCGGCCTCCGACGGCAATGGAGGCTCGCAATGAACCGCGTTCCTCTGATCGGCGTCGGCATTGCCGCAGTGCTCGTCATCCTGTTCGTGATGTCGTGCTTCTATACCATCAACCAGACCGAGCAGGCGGTGCTGCTGCAGTTCGACGCGCCGCGCGAGATCGTCACCGAGCCGGGCCTGCATGCGAAGATTCCCTGGGTGCAGCAGGTCGAATACATCGACAAGCGGTTGCTCAACCTCGACGCGCCCGCGGAAGAGGTCATCGCACAGGACAAGAAGCGGATGGTGGTGGATGCGTTCGCCCGCTGGAGCATCGTTGATCCGCTGCGCTTCTACCAGACGCTCACCAACACCGACATCGCGCAAACGCGCCTGGCGCCGATCCTGAGCTCCGACGTGCGCCAGGTCCTGGGTTCGCATGATTTTGCGGTCGTCCTGTCGGGCGAACGCGCGCAACTCATGCGCGACATCCGCGACAGCATGAACAACGAGACCAAGCAGTTCGGGATCGCGGTCGTGGATGTGCGCATCCGTCATGCCGACCTGCCGCCGCAGAACAGCACGGCGATCTACGCGCGCATGATCCAGGAGCGCAAGCGCGAGGCCTTCCAGTTCCGCGCCGAGGGGTCGGAGATTTCGCAGCGCGTGAAGGCGCGTGCCGAGCGCGAAGTCACCGTCATCACCGCCGACGCCACACGCCAGTCCGAGATCCTGCGCGGGCAGGGCGATGCCCAGAAGACAAAGATCCTGGCCGACGCCTATGGCCAGGACCCGGATTTCTTCGCGTTCTACCGCACCATGCAGGCCTACCAGGATGCGCTTGGCGGGAGCTCGACCACGATGGTCCTTTCGCCGAACAGCGATTTCTTCCGCTATTTCGGCGCCCCGCAGGCGGCGGGCGGCAAGAAGAAGTAGGCTTAACCCCGTTCCCGGCCCGGGATTGGCGGGGAAACCACGCCACGAGAATATGATCGCGCGGGGGTTGTGCGCCCGGAGCCATGATATATTTCCAGAGAGACCGCAGCCTTCGGGTTTGTGCTGCGTTTCGGGGATAGAGATGCGTTTCCAGCCGTTCCGCTTTCTGCGTGCCGCCTTGACTGCCGCCTTCGCGTTCGCGGCGCCCATGGCGCTTGCGCCTTCCGCCTTCGCGCGGCCCGCGCCTGACAGCTTCGCCGATCTCGCCAACCAGCTTCTGCCGGTGGTGGTGAACATCTCCACGACGCAGACGGTGACCGCTTCGGCCGGCGTGCCGCAACTGCCCGCGGACCTGCCGCAGGATTCGCCGCTACGGCAGCTGTTCAAAGACTACATGGACAAGAACAAGAACGCGCCCCGGCACATCACGTCGCTGGGCAGCGGGTTCATCGTCGATCCCTCCGGCATCATCGTCACCAACAATCATGTCGTCGAAGACGCGGACGAGATCACCGTCACGCTGAACGACGGCACGTCGCTGCCCGCCAAGCTTCTGGGCCGCGACGACAAGACCGATCTTGCACTGCTGAAGGTCGTGCCGAAGAAGCCGCTGCCGTCCTCGCACTTCGGAAATTCCGACAAGGCGCGCGTCGGCGACTGGGTGATGGCGATCGGCAATCCCTTCGGCCTGGGCTCCACCGTGACGGCGGGCATCGTTTCCGCGCGCAACCGCGACATCGCCGCCGGTCCTTACGACGATTTCATCCAGACCGACGCGCCGATCAATCGCGGCAATTCCGGCGGCCCTCTGTTCGATATGGACGGCAATGTCATCGGCGTGAATTCGGCGATCTTCTCGCCCAGCGGTGGATCGGTGGGCATCGGCTTCGCCATCCCGTCCAACATGGCGCGCGAGGTCATAGGCCAGCTGGAGAAATCCGGGTCCACGCGGCGCGGCTGGCTGGGCGTGCGCGTGCAGACGCTGACCGACGATCTCGCCGAAGGCATGGGCATCCCCGGCGCCAGCGGCGCTCTGGTGGCCGACGTCACCGACGGCGGTCCGGCCGACAAGGCGGGCATCAAGAATGGCGACGTGATCGTCGCCTTCGACGGCAAGCCGGTTGCCGACAGCCGGGCCTTGCCGCGCGAAGTCGCCGATACCTCCGCCGGCAAGCCGGTGAATGTCGATATCCTGCGCGGCGGCAAGAAGATGACGCTGCACGCTGTCGTGGCGAAGCTGCAGGACGACGACAAGGCCAAGCCCGGACCGCCGCCCGCGGCGAAGCCTTCGCCGAAGGCTTCGCGGCTGGGCCTTTCCCTGGCGACGCTCGACGATGCGGCGCGCAGCAAATACAAGCTGTCGAAAGATGCGAATGGCGTCGTCGTCACCGATATCGATCCAGCGGGACCGGCTGCCGACAAAAATTTCCGTCCGGGCGACATCATCGTGGAAGTGCAGAACCAGCCGGTCCACGCGCCGGACGACGTGAACAGGCTGGTGGACGCCAACGCGAAGGCCGGCAAGAAGGTGACGCTCCTGCTGGTCAGCCGCGGCGGCGATCTCACCTATGTCGCGGTGCGCACGGGCTGATCAGGCTTCGACGATTTCGGCGTCCGAATAGCCCTGCAGATAGAGCAGCGCGCGCAAGTCGCCATATCTGATCGCGGCGCTCGCCGCATCGGCGACAATCGCCTTGGCGTGATAGGCGACGCCCAGTCCCGCGTGGTGGATCATCGCCAGGTCGTTCGCCCCGTCGCCGACGGCCAGCGATTCTTCCGTGGTTATCTTCAGCTTCTCGATCTCCGCCTTCAGCGCCACAAGCTTCGCCTCGCGGCCCAGGATCGGCTCCTTTACTTCGCCCGTGAGCCGGCTGCCGTCGTCCAGCAGGATGTTGGCCTGGCTATCCTCGAACCCGGCATCCTTGGCGACGCGTTCGGTGAAATAGGTGAAGCCGCCGGAGACAAGGCAGGTGCGCGCGCCATGTTTCTTCATGGTTGCAACCAACGCCTTCGCGCCAGGATTGAGTCTCACGCGTTCCTTATAGGTGCGCTCCAGCGCCGAGATCGAAAGCCCTTTCAGCAAGCCGACGCGTTCGCGGAGCGCCGGCTCGAAGGCGATTTCGCCGTTCATGGCGCGCTCGGTGATGGCGGAGATCTGAGGTTTCAGATGCGCCATGTCGGCAAGCTCGTCCAGGCACTCGACATTGATGATGGTGGAATCCATGTCCGCCACCAGCAGCTTCTTGCGGCGATGGGCGGGCGACAGCACGTTCACGTCGACTCCCTCGCCGGCATGGACGAAGCCGCGCGGCAGGATTTCGGCCAGCTCGGGCGAGGCGAACGATACCGGGATGTCGCAGGCGCGATCGGGCGACAGCCAGACCGGCGCGCCCACCGTGCCGCTGGACTTGAAGTCGCGCGTTATCTTGCGCACCACGTCGGCAATTCGCGTGGCGCCTTCGGCTGCTATAACGCTGACGATCAGAGAATCGCTCATCGCATGAAAGTGTTTCAAAATGGCCGTTGACGCGGTGCTTATCGCAGGGCCGACCACCAGCGGCAAGTCCGCGCTGGCGCTGGCGTTGGCTGCGGAAATCGGCGGCGCGGTGATCAACGCGGATTCGATGCAGGTCTACACCGAGACGCGCATCCTCACCGCGCGGCCCACGGACGAAGACACCGCGCGCGCCCCGCATCTGCTCTATGGCCATGTCAGCGTCAGCGAAACCTATTCCGCGGGGCGCTACCAGGCGGAAGCGGCGCACGCGCTGCGCACCACGCGCGAAGCAGGGCGCGTTCCGATCTTCGCCGGCGGCACGGGCATGTATTTCGGCGTGCTGACGGAAGGCCTAGCGGTGATCCCCGCCATTCCCTCCGGCGTCCGCGCGGCGGCGGAAGCGCGCCGCAACGAACTCGGTCCCGAAGCCTTCCATGCCGAGCTGGCGCGGCGCGATCCGGTGGCGGGAGCAAAACTGCGCGCCAGCGATACGCAGCGCACCCTGCGCGCCTGGGAAGTGTTCGAGGCGACGGGGCGCCCCTTGTCGGACTGGCAGATGGAGATGAGCGAGCCGCTGCTGGCCAACATGCGGGTTGCGCGCTTCATCCTCTCGCCGCCGCGCGATGTGCTGCACCAGCGCATCAACCACCGCTTCGATGCGATGCTGGCCGCGGGCGCCATGGAAGAGGCGACGGCGCTGGAGAGCCCGTCGCCGACCGCGGCCAAGATCCTGGGCTTGCGGGAATTGCGCGCCGCGGCCGAGGGTGTGCTCCCGCTGGAAGAGGCGGTGGAGCAGGCGAAAGCCCGCACCCGGCAATACGCCAAGCGCCAGATGACCTGGTTCCGGCACCGCATGGCCGACTGGAATTGGGTCGAAGCACAAGAATTGAGCAATATTCTTCCGCTATTGATGGACGCAGCAGCGTGAAATTGCTTGACGAGCCCGATTCGGCTCAATAGCGTTCGCACCTGCAATAAGGGGCAGGGCATGAACCTCGCACTCGTAATTATTGGTGGGCCGCTGGCTGGGCGGGGGTAATCCCCCGGAATTCCTGGATGGCGGCGTTTGATCAAGGGGCGGCAACGCCTCTTTTTCTTTTCTTGGCGCTTTTCTGGCGCCCCGGATGGACGCGATGGACCGAGATGGAACGGAACTGAAGGTGGCACCGCCCAAAGCGGCAGGCGCGCTCGAACTGAGCGGCGCGGAGATGGTCGTTCGCGCGCTCAAGGATCAGGGCGTGAAGCATGTCTTCGGCTATCCCGGCGGTGCGGTGCTTCCGATCTACGACGCGATCTTCCAGCAGGAGGACGTCGAGCACATCCTCTGCCGCCACGAGCAGGGCGCGACCCATGCCGCGGAAGGCTACGCGCGCTCCACCGGCAAGCCCGGCGTCGTGCTGGTGACAAGCGGGCCCGGCGCGACCAACGCAGTGACGGGCCTGACCGACGCGCTGATGGATTCCATTCCGCTGATCGTCATCACCGGGCAGGTGGCGACGCATCTGATCGGCACCGATGCGTTCCAGGAAGCCGATACGGTCGGCATCACGCGCGCCTGCACCAAGCACAACTGGCTGGTGAAGGACGTGAACGACTTGCCGCGCGTCATGCACGAGGCCTTCCAGATCGCCACCACCGGGCGCCCGGGGCCGGTCGTGATCGACATCCCCAAGGATGTGCAGTTCAAGAAGGGCTCCTACACCGGGCCGCAGGCGGTGAAGCACCGCACGTACCGCGTGAAGAGCGATCCGGATCTCGGCCAGATCGTGAAGGCCATCGAGCTCATGGCCGGCGCGAAGAAGCCGTTGTTCTACACCGGCGGCGGCATCATCAATTCCGGGCCGGTGGCGAGCAAGCTGCTCCGCGAGCTGGTCGCGCTTACCGGATTTCCCGTGACCTCGACCCTGATGGGGCTCGGCGCGTTTCCGGCGTCGTCACCGGAATGGCTGGGGCTGGTCGGCATGCACGGCACCTACGAATCCAACCACGCCATGCATGATTGCGACGTGATGATCTGCCTTGGCGCGCGTTTCGACGATCGCGTGACGGGCAAGATCGACCTGTTCTCGCCGAACTCGAAGAAAATTCATCTGGATATCGATCCGTCGCAGATCAACAAGAACGTGCGCGTGGACGTGCCCATCGTGGCCGATGCCACGAAGGCGCTGAAGGAAATGCTGCATTTCTGGAAGACCCAGAAGAAATCGGTGGACGCCGCCGCGCTGAAAGCGTGGTGGACGCAGATCGACCAGTGGCGCGCGAAGAAGTCGCTGGATTACAAGCCGTCGTCCGCGCTCATCAAGCCGCAATATGCGATCGACAGGCTTTACGCGCTGACGCGCGGGCGCAATGTCTACATCACCACCGAAGTCGGCCAGCACCAGATGTGGGCGGCCCAGCGCTTCAGGTTCGAGGAGCCGAACCGCTGGATGACGTCCGGCGGCCTCGGCACGATGGGCTATGGCCTGCCGGCAGCGGTGGGCGTGCAGATGGCGCATCCGGGTGCGCTCGTCATTGACATCGCGGGTGAAGCATCCGTGCAGATGACGATGCAGGAGATGAGCACGGCGGTGCAGTACGACCTGCCGATCAAGATCTTCATCCTGAACAACGAATATATGGGCATGGTGCGCCAGTGGCAGCAGCTTCTGCACGGCGGCCGCTATTCGCATTCCTATTCCGAAGCGCTGCCCGATTTCGTGAAGCTGGCGGAAGCCTATGGCGGCGTGGGCCTGCGCGCGCAGACGCCGGACGAGCTGGACGCGAAGATCATCGAGATGATCGACAGCCCCAAGCCGGTTCTGTTCGATGTCCGCGTCGACCCGAAAGAGAACTGCTACCCGATGATCCCGTCGGGCAAGGCGCATAACGAGATGATCCTGTCGGACGCGATGGAAGAGGAAACCGTCGTGAGCGACGAAGGGAAGATGCTAGTGTGAGAACGTGAAATTGATCGCGAAATCTCTAATCGTTTTGCTGCTTATGCTGTCGCTTCCGATTTCATCGTCGGTCGCTCAAGATGAGAAAGCGCAATGTGCTGGCGAGAAAGGCTCGCTCTGGCACCCTCCAACCGGCGGTCTCGTTCAAGACAAATGGGCCGCAATTGAGATTGCCCATGCCGCCTGGTTTTCGGTGGCGCACGCAAAGAAGCCTTTCCCGCTGAGTGATTGGCAATCACACATGGTTGCGACCCTCAAGGGCGGAGTCTGGCACGTCACACGGCCCAACGATCCGGGCGGACTTGATGGCGGCAATACAATCGCAATCTCACAATGCGACGGACGAGTTCTTGATATGGTGATAGGTCAATGAGAGCGCCAACAGAACGTCACACTATCGCGGTGCTGGTTGACAACGAGGCAGGCGTGCTGGCGCGCGTCGTGGGTCTGTTCTCCGGTCGCGGCTACAACATCGAAAGCCTCACCGTTGCCGAAGTCGATCACGCGGCGCACACCTCGCGCGTCACCGTTGTCACCAGCGGCACGCCGGAAGTGATCGAGCAGATCGAAGCGCAGCTTCGCCGTCTCGTGCCGGTGCATTCGGTCGTGAACTGGACGACCGCCGCGCCGGGCGTGGAGCGCGAGCTGGCGCTGGTAAAGGTGGCCGGAACCGGCGACAAGCGGGCGGAGGCCATGCGCATCGGCGAGATCTTCCGCGCTCATATCGTGGATACCACGCACACCTCTTTCGTGTTCGAAATCACCGGCGCGCCGGAAAAGATCGACAATTTCGTGGAGCTGATGCGGCCCCTGGGCCTCGTCGATGTCTCGCGTACGGGTGTCGCCGCCATATCGCGCGGCCCGGAAGCCATGTAATTCTTCATCACCGTTCAGGAGCAGAGAGAATGCGCGTCTACTACGATCGGGATGCCGATCTGAATTTTATCAAGAACAAGAAGGTCGCCGTCATCGGCTTCGGGTCGCAGGGACATGCGCATGCGCTGAATATGCGCGACAGCGGCGTGAAGGATGTGGTGATCGCGGCGCGTCCCGGCGCGTCCGCCGACAAGGCGGAGAAGGCCGGCTTCAAGGTCATGAACGTCGCCGATGCCGCGAAATGGGCGGACGTGATGATGATGGTCACGCCGGACGAGCTTCAGGCAGACATCTACAAGGACGATCTGGCCAAAAACATGAAGCAGGGTGCGGCGCTGATGTTCGCGCATGGCTTCAACGTGCATTTCCGCCTGATCGAGCCGCGCAAGGACTTGGACGTGCTGATGGTGGCGCCGAAAGGTCCCGGCCACACGGTGCGCGGCGAATACCAGAAAGGCGGCGGCGTGCCATGCCTGATCGCGGTCCATCAGGACGCGAGCGGCAATGCGCACGATCTCGGCCTTGCTTACGCCAGCGCCATCGGCGGCGGCCGCGCGGGCGTGATCGAGACCACGTTCAAGGAAGAATGCGAAACCGATCTCTTCGGCGAGCAGTCGGTGTTGTGCGGCGGGCTCGTGGAACTCATCCGCGCCGGTTTCGAGACGCTGGTCGAGGCGGGCTATGCGCCGGAGATGGCCTATTTCGAGTGCCTGCACGAAGTGAAGCTGATCGTGGACCTGATCTACGAAGGCGGCATCGCGAACATGAACTACTCGGTGTCGAACACCGCCGAATACGGCGAATACGTCACCGGCCCGCGCATCATCACGCCGGAGACGAAGGCAGAAATGAAGCGAGTGCTCGACGACATCCAGTCCGGCCGCTTCGCGCGCGACTGGGTGCTGGAGAACAAGGCCGGGCAGGCCAGCTTCAAGGCCACCCGCGCCCGCAATGCCGCGCATCCCATCGAGGAAGTGGGCGTGAAATTGCGCGCCATGATGCCCTGGATCGCCAAGAACAAGCTGGTCGATACGGCGAAGAATTGAGAATAGAAAAACCGCCCGCCGGAACCCTCCCGCGGGCGGTTTCGATTCTGCCCGATCACCTTTCGCGCCCGTCGCCGTCGCGCACTTCGAAGCGCGCGAAATCCTTCTGGTTGACCCGCGCGAATTCCTGCGCGTCTTCGAGCGACATCTGGATGCACATGTGCACGAGGGCGAGTTTGCCGTCGGCGTGATAGTAGCGAATCTCAAAGTCAGGCATGCCGTCTCCTGCTTTTTCGACGTCTGTTGGGGTAACGCATCGGGTGTGGCGCGGAGCGGAACTTTCATTGGCCAAAACAGGGCGAGATGTGGTTGAAATGCGGCGCGGGAGTTAACGGAATCGGGCATGAAATTCGGAACGCCGCTGACAGCAAATGCCATCCGGGTGATGCTTCTGGGCGCGGGCGAGCTCGGCAAGGAAGTGACGATCGAGCTTCAGCGTTTCGGCGTGGAAGTGATCGCCGTCGATCGCTACGCCGACGCGCCGGCGCAGCAGGTGGCGCACCGCGCCCATGTCATCGACATGACGGACGCCAGGGCGCTGCGCGCGCTGGTGGAGAAGGAAAAGCCGCATCTCATCGTGCCGGAAATCGAGGCCATCGCGACCGATGAGCTGGTGGCCATCGAAAAGGACGGGCTGGCGAAGGTCATCCCCACCGCCTTCGCGACGCACACCACCATGAACCGCGAGCGCATCCGGGTTCTGGCGGCGGAAAACCTGAAGCTGCCGGTATCGCCTTATGCCTTCGCGTCGTCTCAGGAGGAATTGCAGGCGGCGTGCGACCGCATTGGCTATCCGTGCTTCGTGAAGCCGGTGATGTCGTCATCCGGCAAGGGGCAATCGCGGCTGAAGGCCAGCGGCGATGTGCCGAAGGCGTGGGACAAGGCGCTGACGGCGGGCCGCGTGAAGGAAGCGCGCGTCATCGTGGAAGGCGAGGTCAAGTTCGATTTCGAGATCACCCAGCTCACCGTGCGCGCGAAAGACGGCACGCATTTCTGCGAGCCCATCGGCCATGTGCAGGTCGATGGCGATTATGTCGAAAGCTGGCAGCCGCAGGCGATGAGCAAGGCGGCGCTGGAGAAATCCCGCGACATCGCCGGCAAGGTCACCGCGGCGCTGGGCGGCTGGGGCATCTTCGGGGTTGAGCTGTTCGTGAAGGGCGACGAGGTCTGGTTCTCCGAACTCAGCCCACGCCCCCATGACACCGGGCTCGTCACGCTCGTCACGCAATATCAGAGCGAATTCGCGCTGCATGCCCGCGCGATCCTGGGGCTGCCGGTTTCGACGGAAATGAAATCTCCCGGTGCATCCGCGGTGATTTATGGCGGTGTGGATGCGAAAGGCATCGCCTTCGAAGGCGTGGCCGATGCGCTTGCCGACCCGGAGGTCGAGCTTCGCCTGTTCGGCAAGCCGGAATCGTTCAAGAAGCGCCGCATGGGCGTGGCGCTGGCGCGCGGCGCAAGCACCGACGAAGCGCGGACGCGGGCGAAGAAAGCGGCGTCGCTTGTGAAGCCGGTCAGCGCCTGATCTGCGCCGCGAGCCAGTCCGCCGTTTCTTCCGGCGTCCGCTTGTCCTTTTCGCGATCCACCATCAGGTTCGCCTGCTGCATCGTCTTCAGGTCGATTGCGCCGGCGAGCGGCTTCAGCGCGGCGAGAAGCCTGGGGTCATGCGCATGCCGCGCGCTGATGAGGATGACGGTATCGTAGGGCGGGAAGGCGCCTTTGGGGTCGCCAAGGAGCTTCAGGTCGTATTCGGCGATGCGTCCGTCGCTCGAGAACGCGGTGATCGCGTCCACGTCGCCACCGGCCACCGCGCGATACATGAAATCGGACTGGTATTGCCGCTGCTTCGCAAACTTGAATCCGTAAGCCGCCGTCACCGCGCGCCATTCCGGCCGTGAGAATATCTCGTAGTCGCCGCCGATGGTCATGCTTCCCGCATGCGCGGCGAGATCGCCAAGCGTCGAGATGCGCAGTGCATCGGCGCGATCGCGGCGCATGGCGACGGCATAGGCGTTTTCGAAACCCAGCCGCAGCACGCGGATGCCGTAGGTCTTGCCCAGCCACGCCGTCATCTGCGCCATCACCGCGGCGCGGCCGGGCTGGTCGGTGCGCTTCATCTCGTTCGCCCAGATCGTGCCGGTGTAGTCGATCGAGATGTCGATGTCGCCGTGGGTGAGTGCGTGGAAAGCGACGATCGAGCCGAGGCCGTCGCGGCGCGCGGTGGCGAAGCCGGCGGCGTCCAGGCGCTTCTGGATCAGGCTTCCGAGGATGTATTGCTCGTCAAAGCTCTTGGTGCCGATGGTGACGGTCTCGCCGGTGTGACCAATAAGCGGGAGGAGGCTGGCGCCGACAACGATCACGATTCCGGCGAAGGCGCTCCACAATCGCGCGGGCGAGCGCAATGCGAAACCGGCCTCGGCCAGCGCCAGCAGGCGATCGATCACCAGCGCCAGCACCGCGGCCGCAACGCAGCCGAACAGCACCAGCACCCAGTTCTCCGTCTGCAGGCCGGTAAAGATGTAGTTGCCGAGGCTCGTCTGTCCGATGGGCGTGGAGAGCGTCGCCGTGCCGATCACCCACACCGCGGCCGTGCGGATGCCCGCCATGATGACCGGCGCCGCTAGCGGGAGCTCGACCAGCCTGAGCGACTGCCACGGCGTCATGCCGGTGGCGCGGGCAGCGCGAATGATGGCCGGATCGAGGCCGGCAAGGCCGACGATCGTGTTCCGCAAGACCGGCAGCATCGAGTAGAGCGCCAGCGCCAGCATCGCCGGCAGGAATCCCAGCGCGCGAAACCCGAACCCGAATGTCGCCGTCGTGAAGGCCGAGACGATGATGAGCAAGGGGTAGAACAAGGCCAGCAGTGCCAGTCCCGGAATCGTCTGCACCACGCTTGCCACCGCCAGTGCGGGTCCGCGCAGCCACGCGACGCGAAAGGCGGCGACGGCGAGCGGCAGGCTCACGACAAGTCCGAGCAGTATCGCGCACACGCTCAGCAGCACATGCTGTCCGAGATAATCGGGCAGGTTCGCGAATCCCGCGCTGAAGAGATTGCGGGTCATGCGGTGTGCATCGTTGCGGCGAGCTTCTCCGCGCGGCGGCGCGGGATCTCGATCATGCGGCGCACGAAATTGTTGGCCGGGGCGGTGGCAAGCTCATTGGGCGTCGCCACTTGCAGCAGCGCGCCCTCGCGCATCACCGCGATGCGGTCGGCCAGCAGGAAGGCTTCCGTCATGTCATGCGTGACGAGGATCGTGGTCAGGCCCAACTGGTCGTGGATGGCGCGGTAGTCCGCCGCCAGCTCGTCGCGGATCAGCGCATCGAGCGCGCCGAACGGCTCGTCCATCAGCATGATGCGCGGCCGCGCCGCGAGCGCGCGCGCCACGCCGACGCGCTGCCGCTGGCCGCCGGAAAGCTGCGCCGGAAAGCGCCGCGCGATATCCGCGTTGCCGAGCTGCACCAGCGACAGCAGTTCGCGTACGCGCGCGTCGATTTCGCCTTGCGGCCAGCCCAACAGCCGCGGCGTGATGGCGATGTTCTCCGCCACCGTCATATGCGGGAAAAGCCCGATCTCCTGGAACACGAAGCCGATCTGGCGCCGGAGCGCCACGGCATCGCCGATGCGCACGTCCGCGCCGTCGATCAGCACGCGCCCGCCCGTCGGTTCCGCGAGACGGTTGATCATGTTGAGCGTGGTGGTTTTTCCGCTGCCGGATTCGCCGATCAGCACCAGGAATTCGCCATCGGCCACGCGCAGCGACACGTCGCGCACGACCGGCGCGGCATCGCCATAACGTTTGGTGAGATGTTCCAGCTCGATCATCGCTCCCCGCGCCCCCACTCTTGCGCGAGGCGGCGGCGATTGCCAAGCGAGGAATTGGCAATGCGGCTAGGTCGGATTTTCCAGGCTGAACATCTGCGAATCGTCGTCGTAGGAGAACAGCTCCGCGAAACGCGCCCAGGCGGTCACGCTGCTGAGCGTCTCGTCGGCCGCTTCCTCGGTCATGTGATCCTCCAGCTCGTCGAGGAAGCGGTTCCACGACGCGGTGTGGCTCTCGCGTTCGTCGAGCACGCGGCGGATATGCGCCGCCAGCGGGACGTAGCGGATCAGGAGCCGCGCGAAGATGCGCTTGCGTTCGTCCATCTCCTCGGCGGCGAAACGCTTGCCGGTCTCGGTGAGCGCGATGTCGCCGCCCTCGATGTCCGCCATGCGCAGCATCTGCATGGCTTCGGCAACGGGAAACAGCTCGTCGATCTCGAACTGGGTTTCGGAGGCGACTTCCGGCAAGTCCGCCTTGCCGTTGAACGGCGGCGCGGCCAAAGCCTCCGCAAGGCCGGAAATGGTGCTCGCCGACACGCGGTGCAGAATCGTGCCCATCGTGGCGCGTTCGCCCTTCTGGGCAAGGCGCTCGGCGCGGCGCGCTGTCATTTCGACATAGATGCGCTCCACCAGCGCGCTGAAAGCCGGGTCGTTGCGGTCGCGAGGCTGGCGCAACGGAATGGGAATCTCGCTGACGATCTTGCCGGGATTGGTGGAGAACAGGCACACGCGGTCGCACATGAGCACCGCTTCCTCGATGTTGTGCGTGACGAGGATGATGCCCTTGATCGGCAGATCGCCTTCCGACCACAGCTCGATCAGGTCGGTGCGCAGGTTTTCCGCCGTCAACACGTCGAGCGCGGAGAACGGCTCGTCCATGAGAAGAATGTTGGGATGCACGACGAGCGCGCGCGCGAAGCCGACGCGCTGGCGCATGCCGCCGGAAAGCTCGCGCGGATAGGCGCTCTCATAGCCGTCAAGACCGATGAGGTCGATCGCCTCCAGCGCGCGTTTGCGGATTTCTTCCGGCGGAAGGCCCAGAGCCTCCAGCCCCAACTGCACGTTCTCGAGGACGGTGAGCCAGGGAAACAGCGCAAAGCTCTGGAACACCATCGCGATGCCCTTGGCCGGTCCGTCGATCTCGCTGCCGAGATATTTCGCCGAACCGCCGCTGGGCTGCGAAAGCCCTGCGATGATGCGCAGCAGGGTGGATTTGCCGGAGCCCGAACGGCCAAGCAGGCCCACGATCTCGCCCTGCTTCACGGTGAGGTTCACGTCGTCCAGCACCAGCAATTCGCTGCCGCCCGGGCGCGGGAAAGCGCGGCGGATGCTGTGCAAATCAAGCAGCGGTGTCGCGTCCATGGCCGATCCTTATGTCATGCGGAATTTGCGTTCGGCGTACCAGTATAGCGGGCGCCAGAAGATGCGGTTGACCACGCTGACCAGCGCGGCCATCACCGCGGTGCCCAGCACGACGCGATGAAAGTCGCCGGACACGCTGGCACGCTGGATATAGTCGCCGATGCCGTGGGCGTGCAGGGTCTGCCGACCCCAGTTCACGAATTCGGCCACGATGGCGGCGTTCCAGGATCCGCCGGACGCGGTGATCGCGCCGGTGACATAGAACGGGAACACCGCCGGCAGCGCGATCTTGCGCCACCACAGCCAGCCCTTCACGCCGAAATTGTCGCCGGCGTCGCGCATGTCGCGCGGCAGGCCGCTGGCGCCGGCGATGACGTTGAAGAGAATGTACCACTGCGTCCCCAGCACCATCAGCGGCGACAGCCAGATATCCGGATTGAGCCGGAAGGTGACGATGCCGACGACGACGAGCGGAAACAGAAGATTGGCCGGAAATGCCGCAAGAAATTGCGCAACCGGCTGCACAACGCTGGCAAGCCGCGGCCTGAGGCCGACATAGATTCCGATGGGCGTCCAGATCAGGCTTGCCAGCGCGATGAGGACGAAGACGCGGATCATGGTGATGAAGCCGAGCGCGAAGACGTTCAGCACTTCGTGCCAGGGCAGCCCCCGCGCGGAGAATGTGTAGATCCGCCACGCCGCGAAGCCGACCGTCAGCGTGACGGCGAGATACCAGAGCCCATTGGCGGCGCGCGAAACGAAGGGCGCCGCCGGTATGTTGGACTGCCCAAAGGACGGCGGCTGCAGCCGGTATGTCCAGCGCATGAAGCGCTCAAGAGGCGCTCCTGCGACGTCGAACAGGCTCGTGCGCCGGAACATGGTGAGCATCCAGCTTTCCGGCTCGTCCTCGGCCTGCTCCTGGTCCACCCGGAACCGGAATGCCCAGGCAACCAGCGGGCGGAACATCAGCTGGTCGAAAATCAGGATGACGACGAGCATGGTGCCGATTGCCCAGAAGATCGCCGGAATGTTCTTCTGCGCGATGGCGAGGGCGATGTAGGAGCCCACGCCGGGCAGCGCGAAGGATGTCGTGCCGACGCTGACCGCCTCGGACACCACCAGGAAGAACCAGCCGCCCGACATGGACATCATCATGTTCCAGACCAGCGAGGGCATGGCGAAGGGCACCTCGATGCGCCAGAACCGGGCCCAGCCGTTCAGGCCGAACATCCGCCCGGCCTCGATCATCTCCGGCGGCACGGTCCGGAGCGACTGGTAGAAGCTGAAGGCCATGTTCCAGGCCTGGCTGGTGAAAAGCGCGAAGACACAGACCAGTTCCGCCCCGAAGATCCGCCCCGGCGTCAGCGCCAGGAAGAATACCGTCGTCACCGAGATGAAGCTCAGGATCGGCACGGACTGGAGGATGTCGAGCAGCGGGATGAGCAGGCCGCCGGCACGCGCGCTTTTGGCGGCGAGCGTCGCGTAGGTGAAGGTGAACCCCAGCGATACTGCCATCGCGATGAGCATCCGCAGCCCTGTGCGCAGCGCATATTCGGGAAGATGAGCAGGGTCGAGTGACAGGGTCTGCGCCGTCAGGGCGGCCAGCGGCTGTCCCAGCATCCGGCTGGCCTGGGCAAAGGCCACCACGAAGCCCAGAACCAGCACCGCGGCCAGAACGTCCCAGCCGCCGGGCAACAGGCGGCGTGCCTCGATCGAGACGGGCGGCAGGATTCTCATATCCGGCGGGCCTTCGAGGGGTGGTTGGTCGCAATGCGGGGGCGCGATCCAGACGTCAAATCGCGCGGGGGCTTTGAAGCACTCCATGCCGCTTGGGGAAAGCGGTTTTTTTGTGAAGCTTGCGACAGCCGATTGCCGCAGCGACGGTACTCCGGACCCGGGCACTTCAAGGCCCGGACGGACTGGGATACGGCCTGCTTATTCATATTGCACGGCCGCGCGAAATCAGCGTAAAACATTGGAAACGAAGCAGAAAGCGGCGCTTTTACGTCATTTTCACGGCTTCGTTCCATGGTTAGCGGACCGTACAAAACGGGCGGAATGGCGATCCGGCGATGATCGAAGGCGCACACATCGAAGTTGCAGGCGGAGATTTCTCCGCTTCCGATTTCGCGCGCGCGGTTCTCGCACACGCTTCTTCCCTCGGTTTGCCGCTGGCGCAGCTTCTCCTCCTTAGCTGCCCCTAGGCGTTGCTGCTCGTGAATTCGGGCGGACGTTTAGGGGAACAATTTGGCGAAGGGAGTCGATTGAAGCCGCTGGATGCGGCAAACAAAGGAAGAAGACCATGACCACCGACACGAAAACACAAAGCAAAGAACGCATAAGAATATTCGACACGACGTTGCGCGACGGCGAGCAGTCGCCCG
>DATIVW010000019.1:0-3096 GCA_035465595.1 Rhizomicrobium sp.
TCAGGCATGGCGTCGGCATCGATGTGAGCCCGGAGATGCTGTCCATCGCGCGCGACCGGCTGACCCGCGCGCACATCCAGCACTGCCAGGTGCGTTTGAGCGACGTTTACAGAATGCCCTTCGCCGCCGGCACGCAGGACAGCGGCTTCGATGCCGCGCTCTTCCACCAGGTGCTGCATTATCTGGACGATCCGCAGGCCGCCGTCGCCGAAGCCGCGCGCGTGCTGAGGCCGGGCGGGCGCATCCTCATCGTCGATTTCGCGCCGCATGACCTGGAATTCCTGCGCACGGAACTGCAGCATCGCCGCCTCGGTTTCTCCGACAAGGAAGTGCAGGGCTGGTTCGACGCGCTGAACCTGAAGCCGCTGGACTCCGCGTCCATCGCGCCGCATAGCGGCGGCGGCGGAAAACTGACCGTCAAGATCTGGGCCGCCGCGACGCAGGTCCGTCACAACCGTTCAAGAGTTGCCGCATGAGTTTGCGCCGCCTCGCGCGCGATACGCGCCCGCTGAAAGTCTCGTTCGAGTTCTCGCCGCCCAAGACGCCGGAAGCGGAAGAGAATCTGTGGCGCTGCATCCGCCGTCTCGAGCCGCTGAAGCCGAGTTTCGTTTCGGTGACATACGGTGCCGGCGGCTCGACACGCGATCGCACGCACAACACCGTCAAGCGCATCGTGGAAGAGACCTCACTCTCGCCCGCGGCGCATCTGACCTGCGTCGCGCACAGCCAGGGCGAGATCCGCGAGATCGTGCGCGGCTATTGGGACGCGGGCATCCGCCACGTCGTGGCGCTGCGCGGCGACATGCCGAACATGCAGGGCAGGTACCAGGCGCCCGCCGACGGCTATGGCTCGACGCCGGAATTGATCGCGGGCATCCGCCAGATTGCACCGTTCGAGATCAGTGTCTCCGCCTATCCGGAACGCCATCCGGACTCGGCATCGGAAGCGCAGGACATCGCGCTCTTGAAAGCGAAAGTAGATGCGGGCGCCAGCCGC
This sequence comes from Rhizomicrobium sp., assembly GCA_035465595.1. GTDB lineage: Bacteria > Pseudomonadota > Alphaproteobacteria > Micropepsales > Micropepsaceae > Rhizomicrobium. Next base: position 998 of record DATIVW010000019.1, read on the forward strand.
GCGCTGACGCAATTCGGCTTCGATACCGAGACCATGGCGCGCTTCCGCGATCGCGTGGTGAAAGCGGGCGTGAACGTGCCCATCGTGCCGGGATTGATTCCGACGACGAACATCAAGGGCATCGCGCGCATGGCCGCGACCGCGGGCGCTTCCGTGCCCGACTGGCTCGCCACCATGTATGAAGGCCTCGACAGCGACGCCGACACGCGCAAGCTCATCGCCGCCACGATCCTTGCCGAACAGGTGCAGGACCTGCGCGCCGAAGGCTTCGACCAGTTCCACTTCTACACGCTCAACCAGGCGGACCTCACCTTTGCGGCATGTTGCCTGCTCGGGATGCGTCCGGCGCAAGGAACAGCACAGTGAGTCTCGACAGAGCATCGCGTATCGCATGGATGAAGAAAGAGGCGCGCGAGCGCATCCTGCTGCTGGACGGCTCCTGGGGCGTGATGATCCAGGGCTATGGCCTGACCGAATCCGATTTCCGCGGCCCGCGCTTCGACAACCATCCGAGAGACCTGAAGGGCAACAACGACCTTCTGACGCTGACCAGGCCGGACATCATCCGCGACATCTGCCGGCAATACCTGGAAGCGGGCGCCGATTTCCTGGAAACCAACACCTTCAATTCCCTTTCGATGTCGCAGGCCGATTACGGCCTCGAGCATCTGGTGCCCGAATTGAACGAAGCGGGTGCGCGGCTGGCGCGCGAGGTCTGCGATTCCATGGGCACGTCTTCGCGTCCGCGCCTCGTCGCGGGTGTGCTCGGCCCCGCCAATCGCACGGCGTCGATCTCGCCGGACGTGAACGACCCGGCGTTCCGCAACGTGACCTTCGACGAACTTCGCAGCACCTATGCGGATGCGACCCGCGGCCTGATGAAGGGCGGCGCGGACGTCATCATGGTCGAGACGATCTTCGACACGCTCAATTCCAAGGCGGCGATCTACGCCATTGAACAGGTGTTCGAGGAAATGGGCGAGCGCCTGCCGGTGTGGATCTCCGGCACGATCACCGACCTGTCCGGCCGCACCCTGACCGGGCAGACGCCGGAAGCCTTCTGGCATTCGGTGCGCCACGCCAAGCCGTTCGCGGTGGGGCTCAACTGCGCGCTCGGTGCGAAGGAACTGCGTCCCTATGTGGACGATCTCAATCACGTCGCCGACACGCTGGTCAGCGCCCATCCGAACGCCGGCCTGCCCAACGAATTCGGCGGCTATGACGAAACGCCGAACATGATGGCGGCGATGATCGGCGAGTTCGCGCAGTCGGGCCTGGTCAACATCGTCGGCGGCTGCTGCGGCACGACGCCGGCGCACATCAAGGCGTTCGGCGAGGCGGTGAAGGGCCTGAAGCCGCGCGCCGTTCCCGAGAAGCCCCGTTATATGCGTCTTTCGGGTCTTGAGCCGTTCACGCTCGCGCCGGACGTGAATTTCGTGAATGTCGGCGAGCGCACGAACATCACCGGCTCCGCAAAATTCCGCAAGCTCATCGCCGCCAACGACTACGAAGGCGCGCTCAGCGTGGCGCGCGACCAGGTGGCGAACGGCGCGCAGATCATCGACGTGAACGTGGACGAGGGCCTGATCGATTCCGAGGCCGCGATGCGCCGCTTCCTCAACATGGCAGCGGGCGAGCCGGACATCGCGCGCGTGCCGGTGATGATCGACAGCTCCAAATGGAGCGTCATCGAGGCGGGCCTCAAATGCACGCAAGGCAAGCCGATCGTGAACTCCATCTCGCTGAAGGAAGGCGAGGAGCGGTTCATCCACTACGCGAAGGAAGTGATGCGCTACGGCGCCGCCGTGGTGGTCATGGCGTTCGACGAGACGGGGCAGGCCGACACCCTGCAGCGGAAGGTGGAGATCTGCCGCAGGGCCTATGACGTGCTGGTGAACAAGGTCGGCTTTCCGCCGGAAGACATCATCTTCGATCCCAACATCTTCGCGGTGGCCACGGGCATCGAGGAGCACAACGACTATGGCCACGCCTTCATCGAGGCGGCGCGGGTCATCCGGCAGGAAATGCCGCTGGCGCACGTCTCGGGCGGCGTGTCGAACTTCTCGTTCTCCTTCCGCGGCAACGACACCGTGCGCGAG
>DATIVW010000020.1:0-3520 GCA_035465595.1 Rhizomicrobium sp.
CATCGCCTACAAGAAACTCGGCCAGGACAAGCTCGCGGCCGACGCCGAACGCGTGCTCAAGCTCAATTATCCGAACCACCCCTACTTCGCCGGCAACTGGCCGAAGCATCCGCACTGGTGGTGGCGGATGATTCCGTTCAGAGGTTGAGTGCCGAGACCGTCAGGTGCCGCGCTGTTCCCATGCACGCAAATACAGCGCCTCCAAATCCCGGGTAAAACGCGGGCCGTCCATCAGCGGCGAAGCGCGCATGCGCGCAGGCAGCTCCGCGCGCAACTGCGCCAGACCCTGCGGATCAGCAATTCGCGCTTTCACTACATCCGCGATCGTCTGTGGTGAGTCAGCGATCCATTCCGTCAGACCGACATTGCTCAGCAAACTGACGCCGCCCCGTGCTAGCGCTCGATTGCCAGCGACGGTCACGACGGGCACGCCCATGAGCAGGGCGTCGCAAGTCGTGGTCGCACCGTTGTAGGGGAAAGTGTCCAGCGCGATGTCGACGTCGCGGTAAGCCGCAAAATACACCCCTTTCGGAAGGCGACCGACAATGTCAATGCGGCTTGCATCGACTGCATGTCCAGCGAAAATGCTGCGAATCTTTTCTTCGACCAGATCACAGGTAACACCCAATAGACGGATCCGACTCCCAGGTGTGGCGGTCAGAATGTCCGCCCACGCGTGCAAAACCGATTCATTCAGCTTTGCTTCCTGATTGAACGAACCAAAGGTCCAATGACCGTTGGTCAACATTGGCAAAGGTGATGGCGTAGGCGGCTCGACTTGTGGCGTGTAGCACCATTGACTACTCGGCAAACGCATAGGCTTCTCGACTTGCCAAGATTCCGCTTGCCCGGGTGGGTCGGTATAGGCGTCGCACAAACGGTAGTCCATTACACGCAAGCCGGTTGTACAAAGATAGCCGAGCCAGGTGAATTGCAGCGGCGCGGGCCTGCGCGCAAAGACACCAAGGCGGTTATGCAAGGTGTGGCCGGACAGATCCACGAGAATATCAATGCCATTATCGCGAATGCGGCGCGCGGTTTCTTCGTCGCTCATTCCGACGATGTCATGCCAATGTTCGGCAAGCTCGAAAAGACGTTGGGTAATGTGATCACCACTCGGAAAATTGTAGAAGCAATGCACATCAAAGCGCGCGCGATCGTGGTGGCGCAAGAGCGGCTCAATGAAACACGAAACGGGGTGTACGCGAAAATCCGCCGAGACATAACCGACCTTCAAACGCTTGCGCTCGTGCCGAACAGGGGCGCTGGCCGCCGGCTCCAAAGCCTGATCCATTGCCTCGCCGAAGCGACGGTGTTCAGCGAGAATCTGGCTGGCGTCGGCTTCGGGAATGAGGTTCAAATTACAGAGTAAGTTGTCCCACGCTTCCCAGTCTCGTGGGGACACCTGCAGAACCCGTCGATTTGTCGCGTATGCCCTCGTGGGATCACCGACACTGGCGACAATCACACCGAGCGTTTTCAGCAACAACACTTCGTCGGGCTTGTCGACAAGTGCGGCTTCTAGTACGCGAAGCCCGTCACGCGCACGTCCCCGCGCCCGCAACCACTGCGCGAGGCGAGAAGCCGCCCCGGCATGTCCCGGAGCCAGTCCTAGCGCCGCGCGAAAAGCAGCTTCAGCATCCATAGACTGATCATCAAGAGCGCATCCCAGCCCGAGCCACGCCGCCGCAGACGCCGGTGCAATCTCCAGTGCGCGCCGATACGCTCTTTCGGCCGCCCCCGGCTCTCCGCTTGCGAGCAACAAGGCTCCTGCGCTCAGGTGCGCAGGTAGCAAATCCCGCTGCAGCCCGATGGCTCTGTCATAAGACGCCATCGCGGCGTTTCGTTCACCCAATCCTGCCAAGGCATTACCAAGATTCAGATGGGCGCGAGCCGATTCCGGCGACATGGCAATGGCGCGCTGATATAGTGCACGCGCAGCTTGGTATTCGCCGCGATCCTCGCTGGCATTGCCTTGTGCGATCAGACTCTCCATCGCCTCGGCCGTCACCGTCGCGTCCACCTGCGGCGAAGATTTGCCCAGCCAGCGCAACAACGACTTCATGGATCCCCAAAACTCCACTTTGTGCTTCTGGACGACCGCATGATTTTCAAATTCCTCGATACAAGGCCAGAAAGCGCTTTCGCCGAGTCAATTGTAGCGGACTACGACCGGCTGAGACGTTCTGCCGCATTGCGCGAGGAACGTCCCGAAAAGGCGCGATAGAAACTGGCGAAACTCGCCCAGCGCATCGATGCGTATTGCCGCGAGCACAAGCCGAATATTTACAAGAAGGCCAAGCTGATGCAGGCCCTGCAGGGTGGCCTGCGCGACAAGGGTGCCGCGCCGGAAGAAATCACCGCCTTCCTCAACGAAGCGGTGGTCCGGCCCTTGCGCGGCGCGGATCGAAGCTAGCGTGCTTCAACGCCAGCCCGAGCTGATCGGATAGCGCCGGTCGCGACCGAACGCGCGCGTGGAGATCTTCGGTCCCGGCGCGGCTTGGCGGCGCTTGTATTCGCTCGCCAGCACCAGGCGCGCAACGCGGCGCACCGTGGCTTCATCGAATCCGGCAGCGACGATTTCCGCCTGCGACTGCTCGGCTTCGACGAAGCGATCCAGGATCGCATCGAGGACTTCATACGGCGGCAGCGAATCCTGGTCGGTCTGGTTCTCGCGCAGTTCCGCCGATGGCGCACGCTCGATCACAGCCTGCGGGACGACTTCGCCCGCACGGTTGCGCCAGCGCGCCAGCGCATAGACCAGTTCCTTGTAGCAATCCTTGAGCGGCGCGTAGCCGCCGCACATGTCGCCGTAGATCGTCGCATAGCCGGTCGCGTATTCGCTCTTGTTGCCGGTGGTGAGCAGCATGCGCCCGGTCTTGTTCGACAGCGCCATCAGGATCGTGCCGCGGCAGCGCGATTGCAGGTTCTCCTCGGTGACATCGGCGGCGCGGCAGGCGAAGGCGGGCGCGAGCGCATCGAGAAATCCGTCGTATGGCCGCTCGATCGGGATCGTGAGCATTTCCGCCCCCAGCACCCGTGCCTGCTCGGCGGCGAGGTCATTGCTCAGATCCGAGGTGTAGCGTGACGGCAACCGCACCGTCGTCACCTTGTCCGCGCCGAGCGCATCGACCGCGAGTGCGAACGTAAGCGCCGAATCGATGCCCCCGGAAAGCCCCAGGATCGCCCCCGGGAAATGGTTCTTGCCGATGTAATCGCGAATGCCGCGCACAATCGCCGCGTACACGCGCGCCTCACGCGAATCATCTTTATCGAGCGGCCAATCCAGCGCCCGGAATTTATGCGCCGCGTTGTCGTATTCGGCGAGCAGCAGCGCGTCGACGCAGGAAGGAGCGCGCGCGGCAATCGTTCCATCGCGCTCGACCAGCAGCGAGCCGCCATCGAAGACCAGATCGTCCTGGCCGCCGACGAGATTGAGGTAGGCGATGGAGACGCGATTCTCGCGCGCGCGCCGCGCCAGCAATTCCTCGCGCGCAGCCGCCTTGCCGACATCGAACGG
>DATIVW010000021.1:0-12060 GCA_035465595.1 Rhizomicrobium sp.
CCCGATCCGGTGGGAGCCGAATTCAACAAGCTGACGGAAGGCCTGAAGGTCGGCGTGACGCTGGATCAGGGCCTGAAGAAGATGTTCGAGAACATGCCGACGGCGGAAGTCAGTTTCTTCGGCATCGTGATGACGATCCAGCAGAAGTCGGGCGGCAATCTTTCCGAGGCGCTGTCGAACCTCGCCTTTGTGCTTCGCGACCGCAAGCGCCTTCAGGGCAAGATCCGCGCGATGTCGTCGGAGGCAAAAGCCTCTGCGATGATCATCGGCTCGCTACCGCCGGTTGTCATGGGCCTGGTGTGGATGACGTCGCCGCAATACATCGATCTTCTGTTCACCGAGCGCATGGGCAACATGATGCTGCTCGGATGCGTGCTTTGGATGAGCGTCGGAGTCCTGGTCATGCGCAAGATGATCAGTTTCAAGCACTAGGGGCGACCGGCATGAGCGGCCTGGATATCGGCTTTTTAAACATCATCTTCGAGAAGGATTTTGCGGTTACCGCGATCACGGCCGTGCTGGCCTTCGCGTCGATCGTCACGATCGCTTTGCCGCTTCTCGAGCGCAATGCGCTGGGCGGCCGCATGAAGGCGGTGTCCGAGCGTCGTGAAGAACTGCGTGCAAAGCACCACGCGGCGCTGAACAAGCGTTCGCTGCGCGCCGAACCCGTCTCGTTCATGAAGCAGACGGTCGATCGGTTGAAGCTCTCAAACCTGATGGAATCGGCCGATACGCGCGAGAAGCTGACGATGGCGGGCTATCGAGGGCAGGCGCCGATGGTGACCTTCCTGTTTTTCCGCCTCGTGATGCCGTTCATCGTCTTTGGCGTTGTGCTCTTCTATCTCTTCGTCGTCACCCATTTCCACTACTCCACGCTGACGAAGCTTTGCATGGCGCTGGGTGCCGCGCTGCTCGGCTATTATCTGCCGGATGCATTCGTTTCCAATCAGACCCAGAAGCGTCAGCAGTCGATCATGAAAGCGTTTCCGGACGCGCTCGACCTGCTTCTGATCTGCGTGGAGTCGGGCATGTCGATCGAAGCAGCCTTCACGCGCGTGGCCTCCGAGATCGGCCAGACATCGGTCGAGCTCGCAGAAGAACTGGGTCTGACCACTGCGGAGCTTTCCTATCTGCCGGAACGCCGCCAGGCATTTGAAAATCTCGCCAAACGTTGCGGCCACAATGGCGTGAAGGCTGTCGCGGCGGCGCTCAATCAGGCGGAAAAATATGGTACGCCGTTGGGCCAGGCGCTGCGCGTCACGGCCGCGGAAAACCGCGAGATGCGGATGCAGGAAGCCGAGCGCAAGGCCGCGGCACTGCCCGCCAAGCTCACCGTGCCGATGATCCTGTTCTTCCTTCCCTGCTTGTTCGTCGTGATTCTGGGACCGGCGATCATGAAGGTGATGAGCACCTTCCACCACTAAGCCGCGCGTGCTCCCCAATGCGTGCTTGCCATGCAGGCACGCGGCGCAGGCGTGCGCACGACGCGTGATTTTGGAATATTCCGGCGCGCTCAGTCCGAAGCGGTGCGAAGCGTCGGCGTCGCCGGTTTCGCGCCGGGCTTTGTGGCGGTTTTCGCCGTTTGGACAGGTTTGCCCTTCGCCGCCGTCACCTTTACGGGGCCGGCATTCGGATCGACGGGGACTTTCTGCATCACAATGCTGTTCGGTTTGACGTTCAGCTTGACGGCTTCAGCGGCGAGGACGGGTTTTGCCGCGTCCGCGGGTGCGAGCGCGCGCGGCGCACCGGTTGCCGCGTGCACCAGACCAGCCTTGGGATCGACCGGCACCTTCTGCATCACGACATTGGCGTCGGCCTTGGGCGGCGTGGCAGTGGCGACCGCCGCAGGTGCTGGCTTGGAAGGCTGGCGCTCGGCAAGGACGGCCTTTGGCGCATGCGCCGCCTTTAGGCTCTCTGCCTTGGCAAGATTGGCCGCGATCTTGGGATCATCCGAATGGAGCTGGGAAAGCATCTGCACCGCGCCGTCATAGTCGCCGGCCAGCATCCGCGATACCGCATAGTTGTTCAGAACGGACGGCTCGCCCGGCTTCATCGCCAGGGCGCGGTCATACGACTTGCGAGCCTCGGTGCGGTTGTCGAGTTGATCGTAGGCGACGCCCAACGCCGAATAGAGCGTCCAGTCATTGCCGTTCAGCTGAATGGCTTTCGTGAGGACGCTCACGGCATCCTTTGCATAGCCCTGCTGCGTCAAGACTTTTCCATATTCGCTTTCCACCCGCGGGTCGCTGGCCGCGACCATCATGAGCTGGCGCAGCGCCTTGGACGCGTCCGCGAAATCGCCGTGTTCGCGCAGGTCCTTCGCGCGCTGGATCTGCCCGTCAAGGCTGGTGGGCATGGACGCGCTCGCTGCCGAAGGCTTGGCATCATCTGCGCGCGCGGATGACGCTGCAAAGCTGGTGCAGAGTGCGATAACAGACGTGCAGGCGAGAAGGCGTTTCATATTCGATCCCCTGAGGCCCGAAATATCGAGGCTTCAGGATGCTCGGGTACCCCTCAACAAAGGCTTAAGCATGTTGTTAGGAAACGGTCCGTCCAAATAATGTCGCAATGGGTGCGTCCTATATTGAGGCATGGCGCGACGGGTCACAGTTCCGAGTGTATTTGGCGTGGCGTTTGTCGCCGTCCTTGCGTTCGCGAGCCTGCTTGGTTTCGGAACCGTTAACAGTTTCGCCCAGCGCCTCTCCTTCTCGATCGCCACCGGCCCAGGCAGCGGCACCTATTTTCCGGTCGGCGAAACAATTGCCGGCATCATCAGCCATCCGCCGGGCGTCGCCCGATGCCTGAATCCCGCTGCATGTGGCCCCGAGGGGCTGATCGCGTCGGCACAAACCAGTCCCGGCGCCTATGGAAACGTCGTTTCCGTCGAGAACGGCCGCGCCGATTCAGCTCTCGCCCAGTCCGATGTGATCGCCCAGGCAATCGCAGGAAAGGGGGCGTTCAAGAAGAAGCAGGTTCATGTCCGTGTGATAGGGGCGTTGTTTCCGGAACAGGTGCATCTCGTCGTCTCGACCCGTTCCCATATTTTGAGTCTGGCAAAGTTGCGCGGGAAACGAATTTCACTCGGCGCCATCAACTCGGGTACGGCAGTGACGGCGCGCGCCGTGATGGCTGCTTATCGTGTGCGCGCAAAAACCAGCAGCGACTCGCCGGATGTGGCCGCACTGAAATTGCAAACCGGCAAGCTGGACGCGTTCTTCTTCGTTGGTGGCGCGCCAGTACCTTTGGTGGATACTTTGATCGAGTCCGGTGAGGCCACGCTTCTTCCCATCGATGGTGAGGGTCGGGACCGGTTGCTCGCGCATGAGCAAGGACTCTCAGCCGACACAATACCTTCAGGAACATATGGCCGGCTTCCAACGGTGAACACCGTGAGCGTCCGGGCGTTGTGGATCGTCAGCGATCGGGTCCCGAACGAGACGGTGTTCGGCATCACTCGCGCTCTCTTTGCCCCTTCCAACCGCACTCTTCTCGTGCAGGGATCGCCTGCCGCGCGCGCGATTTCCTTGAGGCGTGCGGCGCAGGACTTGCCCGCGCCGCTGCATCCGGGGGCAGAAAAATTCTATCGGGAAGTTCGGCGGCTCAACACGCCCTAGGCGTTGCCCGCTTCGACTTCGGCTTTCGACGCTATGCCCCAATCCTTCATCGCAGGCAGCGCCATCATCCGTTCGCTGTATCGACGGGACGCATCCGGCATCTCGATTCCGTACGTGAAGAACCTGGACACCACGGGGCCGTACATGCAGTCGGCGACGGAAAATCGGCCGAACAGGAATCCGCCGTCACCGCCATATTCTGCCAATGCTGATTCCCAGGCATTCAAAACGCGGGCAATCTGTTCCTTTGTGGCGTCGCGCAATGCGGGCACGGAGACACGACGCGCGAAATCCATCGGAAGTTGGTCGCGCAGATCTGCGAAGCCGGAATGCATTTCGGCGGAATAGGCGCGGGCGACGGCGCGGACATTGGCATCAGACGGCCAGAGCCTTGCTTCCGGATGGCGTTCGGCCAGAGTTTCACAGATGGCCAGGCTGTCCCACACGGTGACCGTTTTGCCGTCCTCCTCGATTTTCAGGACGGGCACGCGCCCAGCCGGCGAGTGCTTGCGGATTTCTTCCTTCGTCGATGGACTGTCGGTGCGGCGAAGCTGGATAACGATCTCCTTGAACGGCATGCCGGTCGCGCGAAGCGCCAGATAAGGCCGCAAACTCCAGCTCGACCAGTTCTTTGTTCCGACGACGAGTGTGTAGCGCGCAGACATGGTCGACTCCATTGCGATGGCGGGCGCAGCTTTCTAAAGTCGCGCGGTCGCCATCGTCAAAGGCCTAGTCATGCATGAGAGCATTGTAAAAAGCGCGCGGGGCGCCGTGCCGCTGCATGCGGTCAAGTCTGCGGACTTGAAAAGCTGGCTCGCATCGCGCCCCAAGCGGGAGCAAGACTGGCTGAAAGCCGCGAAGTTCTCCGCCAAGGACGGCGAGATGGTTCTCGTTCCGGGGGCAAAGGGACTTGCCGGCGCCGTGCTCGGCTTGGGGAAAGGCACGGACAAATATGTGGTTGCGCAATTTTCCGAGCAACTGCCACAAGGGACTTATGCCTTCGGCGATATCGCCGAAGGCTATGGTGGCGCCGCCGGTGTGCTCGGCTGGATTCTGGGCACCTATGTGTTCGGGCGCTATCGAAAGAGCGGCAAGCGCGAGGCCAGGCTTGTTCTGCCCAAAGGCGTTGCCGGCGAGGATGCCTCGCGGATCGCGGAGGGCCTGTTTTTGGCGCGCGACCTCATCAACACGCCATCCAACGACATGGGGCCGGAAGAATTGACTGGTGCCGCGCGCGCTCTCGCAAAAAAGCACGGCGCAAAAATCTCTGTGATCATCGGAAATGATCTCCTGAAAAAGAACTTCCCGCTCATCCATGCGGTCGGCCGTGCCTCGGTGCGTCAGCCGCGCCTGATCGACATCACATGGGGCAAGCCGGACGCGCCGAAGGTCACGCTGGTGGGCAAGGGCGTCTGTTTCGATACGGGAGGCCTGGATATCAAGCCGTCATCCGGCATGTTGATGATGAAAAAGGACATGGGCGGTTCGGCCACGGTTCTGGGCCTTGCCCACATGATCATGGGCGCGAGGCTCAATCTGCGCCTGCGGGTTCTCATTCCAGCGGTGGAAAATTCGGTTTCCGGAAATGCCTATCGTCCAGGTGACATTTTCCGCAGCCGCAGGGGATTGACGGTGGAGATCGGCAATACCGACGCGGAAGGGCGACTGGTTCTTGCGGACGCCCTTGCGCTCGCCGATGAAGAAGCGCCCGAACTGATGATCGACGTGGCGACGCTCACAGGCTCCGCGCGCGCGGCGACAGGCTTTGAGTTGCCGCCTTACTTCACCGACGACGAAGAACTGTCCAGGGATTTGATGCATCACGCCAATGATGTGCAGGATTTCGTGTGGCGTCTTCCCTTGTGGCGCGGTTATGAATCGGCCGTGAACAGCAGCGTTGCGGACATCAACAACTCGCCGAGCTATGGCTTTGCCGGCGCCATCACGGCGGCACTGTTTCTCAATCGCTTCGTCACCAATGCCAGGAGCTGGATGCATCTGGACATTCCCGCCTGGGTAGACCGGCCGAAACCGGGGCGCAGGAACGGCGGGGAAGGCAACACGGCGCGCGCGCTCTACGCGCTGATCGCCGCACGCTATCCGGCGAAGGCCTAATAGCCCCGCGCAAAATCGACGACGTTTTCGAGAGGCTGGCCCGCCTTGTGCCGGGCGATTCCGTCGACGGCATTCTTCGCCATCACGTACGGATCGGAGATCGCGGCCACGTGTGGCGTCACCGTTATCTTGGGGTGACTCCACAATGGTGAGGATTCCGGCAGTGGCTCGATTTCAAATACGTCGAGCGTCGCGCCCGACAAATCCCCAGAATCAATCGCCGCGATCAGATCGTCCTCTTTCAGGTGTCCGCCGCGCGCGACGTTGATGACGAAGGCGCCTTTCGGGAGTTGCGCAAATGTTTTGGCATTCAGTATGTGGCGGGTGTCGGGGGTCAGTGGAAGCAGGCAAATGAGGATGTCGCAGCGGCCCAGAAACTTTCCAAGTTCCTCCTGGCCAGCAAAACTCTCGACGCCGTCGATATTCTTCCGCGAACGGCTCCATCCCGCCATCCGAAAATCATGATCGCGCAGTCGCTCGGCAACCATCGTGCCGATCTCGCCGATGCCGAGGATTCCAATGCGCGTATCTTCCGTGCGGCGTGGCGGCACGCTCTGCCGCCATTTCTTTTCGCGTTGATATTGATCGAAAAGGCGTTGCTGGCGGTGATGGATCAACGCATGCATCACGCAGTACTGCGCCATCTCTCGTGAAAGCTGATGATCCACGAAGCGCACGAGCGGAATCTTCTTGGGGTAGTTTGAGTCGATGAGGAAACCGTCGATACCGGCGCCGAGCGAAAAAACGACTTTCAAGTTTGGCAGCGAGCCCAGAAGGCCCGGTTCCGGACGAAAGCCCAATGCGTAGTCGATCGATTTCGGATCGTATTCGTCGCGCCCCTGTACGACGACGTTGAGGTCGGGCGCCATTTCCGCGAGCGGGGTGGTCCAAAGACCTGCCCATGTGACGGGAACAGCGAGAAGAAGCGTCGAGCGTGCGGTCAGGGCCGCACGCTCGCCGCTTTCGCGCATTCGTTCAAGTCGCTCAGGACTTCTTCGGCGGTCCGCCCTGAGGGGTCGCGGCCGGGGGCGCTTTCGCCGGCGGCGTGGATGTTGCGGCAGGCTGGGTACCCGCTGGCGCTGCTGCTGCGCCAGCCGGCGCGGAGCCAGGAGCCGGCTCTGCCGCTTTCGGTTTGGCGGGCGGGATTGCCGCGGGTGAATCGGCGTCCGTCCGCAGATAGGCAATGAGGTTGATGCGATCGTCGGCGCTGCGCAGGCCGGCAAAACTCATCTTCGTGCCTTCGATATAGGCCTGCGGCGACTTCAGGAATTTAAAGAGCTCGTCATATGTCCAGTTGCCGCCCTTTGCTTTCATCGCGCTCGAATAGTCGAAGCCGGGGTGGCTGGCGCGCGGACGGTCCACGACACCGTATAGGTTCGGGCCGATCTTGTTCGGGCCGCCCTTGGACAGATCGTGGCATTGCTCGCATTTGTGCGAGATATCGTGGCCCTTGGAGACGTCGGCGGACGCCAGAACCGTGCCCCAGTCCGGCAGAGCCTCTTCGGCCGGCGCAGCCGATGAAGCCGTGGTGGTTTCTTCCACCCCCTCGACCACATAGCCCGGTTTTGCGGGCGGCTCGACCTCGAAGAGAGATTCGCTGGCGATGCGGATCACCATCACGAAGATCAGTGTGCCGAGAACCGCACCTGCGATCTTGTTCCACTCCCAGGAATCCATAAGGTCACGCTCCGCTCGTTGACGTCGGCTTTCGCCGCTTTGGATTCTTGGGGAAAGCGAGGGCTGCCGCGAGCGGGCGCCCACAGCAATACACCCCCAAGAATGCGGGCGAATTTGACTTGGGCGATGGGGTGCGTCATTGCGGCGGAACGTCGCATAAGTGCCGGGAGAATAAGGAAAAGCGCGATGAATCCGGTGATCGTCATTCCCGCCCGCATGGCGTCCACAAGACTGCCGGGCAAGCCGCTGGCCGACATCGCCGGTCTGCCGATGATCGTGCGCGTTTGGAAGCAGGCCGTAGCCGCGAAACTTGGACCGGTTATCGTGGCCGCAGCGGAACGTGAGATCGCCGAAGCGATCGAAAAGGCTGGCGGCATCGCAGTGATGACCGATGCCGAACTCCCGTCGGGCTCGGATCGGGTATTCCAGGCCGTCGAGAAGTTCGACAAGGCCCACAAGCACGATGTTGTCGTAAATCTGCAGGGCGATCTGCCCGCCCTGGATCCTGCGTATATTCGCGCCGTCGCCGATGTTCTCGCGGCGACAGGTGCCGAAATCGCAACGCTCGCCGCGGAGATCGACGATCCGGCCGACAACGACAATCCGTCTGTCGTGAAGCCGGTCGTGGCGTGGGAGGCAACGGGGCAGCGCGGGCGCGCGCTCTACTTCACACGCGCCCGCGCGCCGGCGAATGACGGGCCTCTCTTCCATCATGTCGGCATTTATGCGTTCCGGCGCGATGCGCTGTCCCGGTTCGTGAACCTCCCGCCTTCGCCGCTGGAGAAACGCGAAAAGCTCGAACAATTGCGGGCACTCGAAGCGAACATGAGCATTGCGATCGCGCGCGTGGACAGCGTGCCGCTCAGCGTCGATACTCCGGCGGATCTTGAAAAGGCGCGCGTTGTCATCGCCGCTTCGGGAAGTTGAGCAGGCCATGACGTCGTTGATATCTCGAGCCAAGAAAGTCGCGTTCCAGGGTGAGCCCGGCGCGTTTGGAAATCAGGCCGCACGGGAAGCCTTGCCTGACGCAGCGGCAATTCCAAAGCCATCCTTCGAGGATGCGGTGGAGGCGGTGCGCTCAGGCGAAACCGATGTCGCGATAATCCCGATCGAAAACGCGCTGCACGGCCGTATCGCGGACATCCACCACCTTCTTCCGGAAGCCGGCCTCTATATCGTGGGTGAGCACTTCCTGCGCATTCGGCTGCAGCTGCTGGGTCTGAAGGGTGCCCCTCTCTCGGGCGTGAAGACTGTGTTCAGCCAGGGCCCGGCTCTCAGCCAATGCCGCAAGCTGATCAAGGACATGAAACTGCGCGCGCAGGAGTGGCACGACACCGCCGGTTCTGCTCGCCATGTCGCCGAACTTAAGGATCCGAGCGTCGCCGCTGTCGCATCATCGCTGGCCGGCGAGCTTTACGGGCTTGACGTCTTGAAGGCCGACGTCGAGGACGAGAAGCACAACACCACGCGCTTCATCATCATGGCGCGCGAGCCGGATGATGCGCCGCATGATGGAACGCCGGTCGTCACAAGCTTTGTCTTCCGGGTGAAGAACGTGCCCGCTGCGCTCTACAAGGCGATGGGTGGCTTTGCGACCAACGGCATCAACATGACCAAGCTGGAAAGCTATCAGCTTGGCGGTTCTTTCAACGCCACCCAATTCTACGCCGACATCGAAGGCCACCCCGACGACCGTCTGGTGCGGCTGGCGCTGGAGGAATTGCGGTTCTTCACCAGCAAGCTGTCGATCCTTGGGGTATATCCCGCCCACGCCTATCGCAAGGAGTTGCCCTGATCGCAGCTCCGGCGGCCGGCCCTAGAGTTTGTTGAAGACCTTCCAGGACTCCGGAAGCATGTTGCCGATATCGCGCAGTTCCTCAGGGTCGATGGCGCGCGGCGTAAAGCTGCTGGCGGCGAGAATATGGTCGACGGCGCCGTTTTCGCCGAGCGGCAGAAATGCCGTCTCGTGATAGGAGAACAGAGACGGTATTGACGGCGCCACCCAGCCGCGCACGGCGAATGGCTGGCCGATCGTGCGGACATGCTCATAGGCGGCGCGCGTGGCAAGGCCATAATCGGCGTCGACGGCTTCGACTTCCGTAAGGCGCACGCCCTGGTAGTTTGTACCGAAGGCCTGGACGCAAGCGTCCCCCACTATCCGGTATTCATAGTCGCGCCCGCCGTCGATCACGCGAATGAGCACGATGTTGCGCAGAAACGCCGCCATGTCGCGCGGGAGAAGCTCCTTGCGTGCCGGAAATCGCCGGGCGCCGCGCAGGCGTTCCCAGTGACGCAGGGCAAGGCTCACAGGTTTGCTGTCGAGCGCTTCCGGTGAAACAAGCTCGATCGACGATTCCCGCCGCATATCGCGCGCAGGGCGCAAATTTGATCCCGCTGGCATTGCGGAAGTGTCCCAGCGAAATCTTAAAAAAAATCTGCCTTCGGCGCGTCGACCCCCGAGTGTCCCATTGCAAGACAACTTCTCGCGCCGCGCCTGGGAATATGCCGCGTCAGCCGGCAAATGCAGGCGTTTATCGCTCCGCCCAGTTGCGGATCAGGTGGTGCGCGATGGCGACCGGAGGCGGCATGCGGATGCTGTCGCCGCTATCGCCCGCAAGCAGCCGCCGCGCGCGATCTTTTTCCAGCCAGAAAGCATCCGCCAGTTCATTCTGATCGATCGTGATGTCGCGGCTTTCCGCCTCAGCATAACATCCGATCATCAGCGATGACGGGAAGGGCCATGGCTGTGTCGTGAAGTAGGTCACATTCTTCACGCGCACGCCGGCTTCTTCGTGGATTTCGCGCGCCACCGCTTCCTCAATCGTTTCGCCTGGCTCGACGAAACCCGCGAGTGCGGAGAAGAATCCGGGCGGAAATTGGCGGCCTCGCCCCACGAGACATGCATCACCATGCGTCGCCAACATGATGACGACAGGATCGGTGCGTGGAAAATGCTCGGCGCCGCAATCGGGGCAGGCACGCTTGTAGCCGGCATCTGCGAACAGCGTCGCGTGGCCGCAGCGCGCGCAGAACCCGTGGCGCTCATGCCAGTCGATCATCGCCTTGGCCTGCCCGAGGATGGCGATGTCCTTCTCCGGCAACCCTGCCGTCATCGCGGTCATGCGCATTTCCTTGAATTGGCCAAGCCCGGCCAGCGGCCCTTCATTCGCCGGATCGCGCGCCGCGGAAACATCGAGCGCGAAGAGCGCCCGTTCGCCCTCGAGCCCGAGCAGGACGCAAGGCGCGCCGGGGGCAGCCAGGTTTTCGCACAAGCCCGGCTTCAAGAAGCCGGTCTCGAAAGGGCCCTTCTCGGGCCCGATCAGGAATGGCTGCAGCTTCCACATCGGCAGGATGAATGAGGTGAGGTCGCGCATTTTTGCCGCGACCCATTCTGCATCGGTGCGCTTTTCGCTCGCGCGATTGAGTGGATTGCCGCAAAAGGGAATCATGAAAAAGCCCCGGTTCGATAGCTGAGCCGACAGCGTCGCATTGTGGCCGCGTCCATGCTAGTGCCATGTTCCGCATGACATTCCTGCTTTTTGTCCTCTTTATTCTGCTCGTGCTGCTGGCCGTCGGTTTTGCGGTATGGCCGCTGCTGCGCGGGCCTTCGCGGCGCGGGCGCGCGTTGCTGGTGGGTGCCATCGCGGCGTCGGTACTCGGACTTAGCCTTGGTTGCTACGTGCTGCTCGGCTCTCCCGCGCTCGCGTTGCGCAGCCTGACCGGTCCTTCCAGCGATGATATCCGCGGGCTTGTCGCCGTATTGGCGCGGCGTGTGTTGCAAAACCCTCGTGATGTCCGTGGCTGGAATTTGCTGGGCCGGGGGTACTTGACGCTGAACGATCCATCCGACGCGGCCGCCGCATTCAAGCAAGCGCTGGCTGTGGCACCGCCGGGCCAGCGTGCCGATATTTTGTCGTCTTACGCCGAATCGTTGACCTTGGCGTCGAACGGCGCTGTCTCGCCGGAGGCAGAGGCCGCGTTCACAGAGGTGCTGAAAGCCAATCCACGCGATCGTGCTGCGCGCTTTTATCTTGGTCAGGTCGCGGCTCAGCGTGGCGATAATCCCCGAGCGCTCAGCCTGTGGGGCAGCCTGCTGCCGGATGTGGCTCCAAACAATCCGCTCCACGATCTGCTGGTCAATCGCATCGCCGTTCTGCGCGCCCAATCCGGCCCAGCGCCAGATATCAATGCGATGGTGGAAGGGCTCGCTGCCCGCCTCAAGCTGCATCCCGACGATGCAAATGGCTGGCGGCGGCTCGTGCGCGCCTATTCGGTACTTGGAAAACGGGACAAGGCGCAGCGCGCTCTGTCGGACGGGCGCAAGGCGTTGAAAGACGATCCTGGCGGGCTCGCCACCCTCAACGCCGAAGCTGCGAACGATCATCTCTAGAAACAAAAACGGCGGCTCGTGAAAGCCGCCGTCTGATCGTTCGCGAATGCCGCGCGGGTTATGTCGGCACGCGTCCCTGCCAGACGGGCCAGCAGTTGTTCTTGCCCTTGGACTTGGCGGCGTCATAAAGCTTCATTTGCGCGTCTTCGGCATTGGAGCCGTTCGCGGTAGCCATGTAGTCATGCGATCCGGCGCACCATACGTAGAACTGATGCGTGCCGGCCGCGTAGAAATCCGTTTGATGGCTGGAGGTGAAATTGGCGG